>JALOOE010000411.1 GCA_025454565.1 Anaerolineae bacterium | reverse complement strand
CGGCAGGGCGGCGGGGTGATCATCAACATCACGGACATCTCTGCATTCCAGCCGTGGGAGGGGTACGCGCCGCACGGCGCCAGCAAGGCCGCGCTGGCAGCGCTCACGAAGTCGCTGGCCGTTGAGTTAGCGCCGACGGTGCGCGTGAACGCCATCGCGCCCGGCACCGTGCTCCTGCCGCCGAACTGCCCGCCGGAGGCCGAACGCTGGCTGACCGAGAAGGCGCTGCTGAAACGCATCGGCCATCCCAGCGACGTCGCCCGGCTGGCGCAACTCATCATCGAGTGCGACTACTACACCGGCAGCATCATCCAGGTTGATGGCGGCATGGCGCTGACATGAGCATTGGACGCGGACGAGCACGGATGAACACGGAGAAAATGAAAGACGCCGCTCCGCGCTTGTCCGCGCTCGTCCGCGTCCCGTTGTAGGGACAGAGGACAGATGACAACCCTTCTCATCCATAACGGCTGGGTGCTGCCGTGCGACGGCGACATGCGCCAGGCGCACCGGCCCGGCTACGTGTTCGTGCGCGGGGAGCGCATCGAGGCGGTTGAGCGCGGTTCGCCTCCCGACGGTCTATTCGCTCAGGCCGACGAAGTCATCGACGCGGCGGGCAAGGCAGTACTGCCCGGCCTGATCAACGCGCACACCCACCTCTTCCAGTGCTTCCTGCGCGGGCTGGCCGATGATCGGCCGCTGCTCCAGTGGCTGGCCGAGGCGACGTGGCCCGGCGGTCTGGCGATGACCGAACACGACTTCCACCTCGCCGCGCTGCTTGGATTCGTCGAGAATCTGAAATGCGGCGCGACGTCGGTGCTCGACCAGGACTACGTGCAGACCTCGCCGCGTAACATGGACGCTGTGGCCGAGGCGGCTCAGCGCAGCGGCGCACGCGTGCTGCTGGCCCGCGGCGTCGGCGATCGCGAACCGTATTTCGCCAAATTCCTGGAGCCGGCCGAGGTCATCATGGCCGAGACGGGGCGGTTGATCCGGCGTTGGAACACGGGGCCAACCAGTCGCGTCCGCGTCGAGTTCGGGCCGATGATCCCGTGGGGCTGCCGCGTGGAGACGCTCCAAGAGATCCGCCGGCTGGCGAACGAATGGGATGTGGGCGTCCACATCCATGTCAGCGAATCGCGCGACGAGGTGCGGATGTCGCTGGACGAGTTCGGGTTGTCCCCTGTGCGCTGGCTGGACCAGATCGGCGCGCTGGATGACCGCTGGCAGCTCGTTCACTGCGTCTGGCTGACGCCGGAGGAGATGGATATCGTGGCCGGGCGCGGCAGCCTGATCGTGCACTGTCCGGTGAGCAACATGTACCTGGCTTCCGGCATCGCGCCGGTGGGCGAATGGCGCAGGCGCGGGATCCCGGTCGCGCTGGCAACCGACGGCCCCGGCTCCAACAACTCGCAGGACATGATGGAAGTGCTCAAGACCACGGCCTGCCTGCAAAAGGTCGGCAGCATGGACGCCCAGGCGCTGCTCCCCGGCGATGTGCTGGAGATGGCGTTGGCCGGCGGCGCGCGCGCGATGCGGCTGGACGGCCAGATCGGCCGGTTGGCGCCCGGTGCGCTCGCCGACATCGTGCTGGTCAACCTGGCGCGACCGCATATCGCGCCGGTGCACTCGGCTGCCTCCGCATTGGTCTACAACGCCAACGGCAACGACGTGGACACGGTCATCGTCGGCGGCGAAGTGCTCGTCCGAGATGGCAAACTGACGCGGATCGACGAGGCGCAACTGGTCGCTGAGTGCCAATCCGCCGCCGAAGGGATCATTGCACGCGCCGGCATACGGATTGCCGCGGGCGTATAAGGGGGTATATGGCGCACACTGTCTACTGTCCCACCAAACTCATCTTTTCCGACGATGCCGGGCTCGATCTGGAGCGCGAGCTCGCAACGCTTGATCCTGGCCCGGTCATGGTGATCACTGACGCCGGCATTCTGCCGACCGGCATCCTCGACCGTCTCATGCCGGCGCTGTCAGCCGGCGGCAGACCGGTCGAGGTGTTCAGCGACGTGCCCGGCAACCCCGGCGTGACGACGGTCGCCGCGGGGTTAGCCGCGGCCCAGACGATCAGGCCGAGCGCATTGGTGGCGCTAGGCGGCGGCTCGGCCATCGACGTGGCCAAGGCGGTCAGCGTCCTGCTGCCCCACCCCGGCATAGGCGGCGTAAGTGGCTTACGCTGGGAGGATCTCCAGGCCGGCCGGGCGAAACTCAGCGGCGCGCGGGCGCCGCTGATCGCCATGCCGACGACCGCGGGCACCGGAAGTGAGGTCTCCCACGTAGCAGTCATCGGCGCCGGGGACGGCTTCAAGCGGGGAGTCGTGCACGCCTCCCTCTTCCCCTCAGCGGCTATTGTGGACGCTCGCCTGGCCCTCTCGCTGCCGCCGAAACTGACCGGCGCGACGGGGATGGACGCGCTCGTTCACGCTATCGAGGCATTCCTGGGCCGCCGCGCCAACCCGAGCATGGATCTGCTGGCGGTCGGAGCCATGCGGGCAATCGCTGGTTCGTTGCCGGGCGCGGTCGCCGACGGCGCCGATCTCGCGGCACGGCGGGAGATGGCGCAGGCGGCAGCCTGGGCCGGCATGGCGATGGATCAGGCAGGATTGGGGTTGTGCCACGCGTTGTGCGGGCCCCTTTCGGCGCACCACGAGGTCCACCATGGCCTGGGCAATGCCGTGCTCTTGCCCGCCGTGCTCGCGTTCAACGCGCCCGCAGTATCGCCCGGTCGATGGGCTGCCTTACGCGATGCGTTGGGGTTGCCCGTAGACGCCGGGCCGGACGCGCTGGCCGGGTGGGCAGGAGCGTTCATTGGCGGCCTGGGGCTGCCCACTCGCCTTCGAGACATGGGGCTTGACGGCGCCACCTTCCCCGCCATCGCCGCCGAGGCCACGCGCATGGCGATGATCGGCAATAACGTGCGCGCCGCCGGCGAGGCAGAGTGCCTGGCGGTGCTGGAGGCGGCATTATGAGCGCTCAGTCTTCCGCGACGCAGACAACGCCACTGGTGGAAAGATCACCTCGACAAGTCGAGGACTCCGGAGTACCGAACTTGTTCGGTCCACTTTCAGGACAGATTCTCACCGTGGACCTGATTGACGGGTCGGCGACCGCTCGATCCCTTGCCGACCCGTTGGCCGGCGGGCGGCTGCTGACCGCTCAGCTCGTGACCGAGCATGTGCCCCCGACCGCCGACCCGTTGGGGCCGGACAACATCCTCGCGCTGGCAGCCGGGCCGCTGGCGGGGCTGCGCGTCTCCACCGGCGGACGGCTTTCGATCGGCGCAAAGAGCCCGCTCACAGGCGGCATCAAAGAGTCGAACGCGGGCGGCATGGCGGCCGACAGCCTGGCGGTGCTCGGCTACCGGGCGCTGCTGCTGACCGGCGCGCGGACATCGGATCGACCTGCCGTGCTCATCCTGGATGAAGCCGGAGCGCGCCTGGCAGATGGCCGTCCTTACCAGGGGCTGGGCAACGAAGCGACGGCGGAGGCGCTGCGCCGCGATCACGGCGAGCAGTACGTCGTGGTCAGCATCGGGCCGGGAGGCGAGGCGCAGTTGGGCAGTACGTCGTGGTCAGCATCGGGCCGGGAGGCGAGGCGCAGTTGGGGGCGGCAGGCATCGCCGTGACCGACGCGAATGATCAGCCGTTCCGGCTGGCGGCGCGCGGCGGCCTGGGCGCGGTGATGGGCAGCAAAGGGCTGAAGGCCATCCTCATCCGGCGCATTCCGGGCACGGTTAAGCCACCCGCCGAGGCCCGCGCCGCGATCACCGGGTTCCACAAGCTCGTGGCGTCCAGCGAGCGCATCAAGGTGCTGCGAGACTATGGCACCGCCTCGACGGTGATGTTGACGCAGAACCTGGGCGGGCTGCCCACGCGCAACTTCAGCGAGGGCCGCTTCGACGGCGCCGACGCGCTGAGCGGCGAGGCGTTGCGCGACCTGATTGGGGCCCGCGGCGGCGTGGGCACGCCAACCGAGGGGTGCATGGTGGGGTGTCTGATCCAGTGCAGCAACATCATGCCGGATGCGGACGGCGGGCTGGCGGTTGCGCCGCTGGAGTTCGAAACCTTGGGGCTGTGCGGTTCCAACCTGGGGCTCGCTTCGCTGGACGCCATCGCCCGCATCAACCGGTTGTGCAACGACCTGGGACTCGACACCATCGAGATCGGCGCGGCGTTGGGCGTGATGATGGAGGCGGCTGAACTGGCTCGGTCGGAGACCGGCCAGAGCGGGAAGCGATCGGTAATGCCCCAGATGCCGCAGGGCTTCGACCTCGGCGAACTCCCACGCTTCGGTGACGGCGGGCGCGCGGCGGAGATCGTGGCTGAGATCG
>JALOOE010000017.1 GCA_025454565.1 Anaerolineae bacterium | reverse complement strand
CTGCGATGCGAACACCTCGGCCGCCGCCGACTCCACGCCCTGGCCCCAGAATTCTTCCTGCTCGCGACGCAGCAGCGCCTTATTCGTTGCGATGCTCATGGTGTCCTCCCTCCTGTGATTCACGCTTCCCACAG
Organism: Anaerolineae bacterium; assembly: GCA_025454565.1. Taxonomy (GTDB): domain Bacteria; phylum Chloroflexota; class Anaerolineae; order CG2-30-64-16; family CG2-30-64-16; genus JALOOE01. The sequence continues at coordinate 12,201 of JALOOE010000017.1, read as the reverse complement.
CGTGCCGAGCATGATGCGCGCCCGCACATAGCGCGGCCAGTTGAACTGCAGTTGCCTGGCGTGGCTGCGCTGCACCGCGTCTAGGTCGGCCCGCATCTGCACGCCGAAGGCTTGATACTCTTCACTGGCCCAGTAGCAGTTAGCGGCGACGATCCACTTCGCGTCCGGCATCGCTTCGCCGACCTGCGCCCACAACGCATCTTTCTCTGCCTGGGGTAGCTGCTCATAACCCTCCGCGTGATGCCGGAGCAGGAAAAGCTGGTAGATCCGGCCCGGCTCCGGCGCGACCACTTCCGCCGGGTCGACCGCCTCGTGCCACGTGCCTAGAATCGACCAGGTATCCAGATAGGAGTACCATGCCAGCTTTTCACGTAGATCGGCAAAGCCACGCCACGCTGCGAAGTCGGGAAATTCCTCCACGCCGAAGCCGCGATAGCCTTCGTTACACCAGTATGCGTTACAGCCGACAACGCGCCGACCGCCGGCAGCCGCCAGGCCTTCGTTGATCTGCTTCAGCAAGGCGTTCTGCTCGGCCGGCGCCAACCTTAGCCAGCGCTCAGTCGGCCGCTTGAGCAGGAACAGGTTGTAGACTTTCTCCGACATAGTGCTCTCCTCTTGCTGCTCACGGATGACACGGAAATCACTCACAAAACCTTCTTATCCGTGTAAGTCGTGTTATCCGTGAGCGTTTTGGTGGCTTCCCGAGCTGGCCTACTGCCATCTGGCAGCGTGGAACAGACACAGCGTTCAGCCTGACCGCAACTATTGTCCCGGTGGCCGGTAGCCGACCGTGACCTGGGTGGCCCGATCGATCTCCTCCGGCGTGATCAGTACTGTCGTCCTGAATCTGGCCGCGCCCGAGGCGTTAATGATCAGCGAGGTGGCAATCGCCGACGCGCTGTCGGGCACATCGGCAACGATGAAGAAGTCATCACTGCCGTACGCCCAGTAGAGGACCTCCAACGTGCCGCCCAAACCCTTGACCACCTGCTCGATCGCTTTGCGGCGGCCTGTGCCGCCTTCCTTGAGCAAACCTTTCAGCCCTTGTTCCGTGTACGATCCCTGGAACAGATACTTGCCCATCGTGAACATTCCTTTCTTGTAGATCCAATCTCTGTCGATCAGTGCGTCGGGATCTCGATGATGGCGACTACCCCTGCATGATCTGAGGGCCAGATCCCGGAAGCCGTGCGATTGGCAGGGCTGTCGCCGGTCACAGCCGCGGCTCGCACGGTGAAATCACCCCGCAGAAGCACGACATCGATACGCGTATCGAGGGTCGATGTCGGGTTCAGCAGGTTGTCGGCCTGACAGCATGTGAAGCCGTCGGCGCTATCGGCGCTATCCCAGGCGTCCCCCAAACCGGCATGGGTGAGCACTTGGTACGCTGAAGGCGCCGCGTCGAGCGGCGAAGCGTTGATGTCGCCGACGAACACTACGGGTAACGCAGTGTCAGCGGGGCCGCTCAGAATCGCTTGCGCCTGGGCGACCTGAATGGCATGGGTGAACGACAGACAGTCGCCGTCGAGATGGGTGCTGATGAAGCGGAACACGCGGCCCCGCGACCAGACGTCCACCGCAGCCCAGCCGCGCAGGACGGTGATCGTGCCAACTGCTCTTGTTGGAATCGGGCAGTTGACGGTAAAGTGGCCGGTCTGCACATGCGAGAGTTGCAGGTGTCCCGGCGGCATATCCGTGCGCGCCAGGATCACCTCGCGGTCGGTATGGCGCACATAGATGCCAAGTGAGCTTGGCTCATCCCGGGGCATCTCGATATCGAGGCCGGGGATTTCGGCCACTACAGCGTAGTGTAGGCCGCGCGCCGCGAGCGCGTCGAGCAGGATCTGTACGTAGTCGAAGGCGACGGTTTGCGCAGGAGCTGGTTCGGCAGGCAGACGCGTGCGCACGAGCACAGCCTCTTGGAGCCCGATCAATGCGGGCTGCGCGATTTCAATCTCCGCCGCCAACGCGCGTGCCCGCTCAGGAAAGTTGCGCGCTTGATAGCCCTGATAGACGGCGGCGACGCGGTCAGGCAATTGCTCGTCCGTGGCGGCAGGTATGCTGAAGATCTCGCTGTCAACACCGTGGTACACGTTGCGAGCCATCACGGTGATCTGGTGTTGAGTTGGCGGCTCCGGGTGGTCTGCCGCTGCGGGCTCCCAAGCCAACAGTGCGAATAAGGTGAAGAAGGTAAGGAGTCGTCGCATATGGCACCTCCTCTGGGAATGGTCTTGCGCTTACGCCTGGTCGCTTTCGGATTCGAAAAGGAGATCAGGCTGCTCGGTGATTTATTGGGCCGACCCTCATTCAGTAATCATGCGTTGCTCACGGTTCGCCTGAGATGAGGTCGCAAGAGATCGATCCAGGTTCCTCCTTCGAGGTGGCCTCCATTCGGGATGCCCACAAAGGAAGCGCCGGGAATTGCCTGCGCCGCCTTCTGCGCCAGAGCGTACTCCTCGGAGTTCTCGCCCGCATAGAGCAAGCACGGCACAGATATCGAGCCAAGAACATCCTCAAACGACAGCTCGGCCATCTCCAGGGCCGCTCGGTGCCAGGCAACCAGCGCGTGGGTGTCGTGCTTCAGCATGCTCCCTCTCATGCGAGGTGACAGAGGAGGAAACCCCTGCGAGGAAAGGAAACCTTCCAGGCCAGCCACGAAGTCGGCAGTCGTCTGTTTCTCGAGCGTTTCTATCCGTTCAGTGTGCCACGAGCCGTCGTCAGGACAAGCGTAGGGATAAGTACCACCCAGGATCAAAGAGCTGCAGCGTCCCGGCGCATATCTGGCAAGGGCAAAGCCGAGAGCGCCGCCGGAGGAATATCCCATGTAGTGCGCCTTCTCCAAACCCAGTTTATCCAGAACCGAGACGATGTCGTGCGCCATCACCTCGATCCGGTAGGCCGCGGGGTCAAGGGGTTTGTCGCTGTCTCCATGCCCGCGCGCATCAACAAGGATCAACCGGCAGTCGTCCTTCATGGCGCGCACGTAGTTCAGTTCATACCAGATATCCATTGGGAAGTACTGGCCATACTGAAGCACAAGGGGCGTCCCGTAGCCCTCTGTCTCATAGTGAATCTTGGTTCCCTGATTGTTGGCGAATGGCATGGTGATGGCCTCTCTACGGGGGGCGCAGCGTGCCGTTCGTCCAGATGGCGCATGAACGGCTGAGTCCCTACATCATTGTTCCATTGCACGGAGGCATGGCGGCCGCGGCCGATGGACGGCACTGAAGCGCGGGCCACTATGCTTGTTTGATGTTCGCCTCGAGTGTCCTGGTCAACTCCGCCAATTGTTCCTGGGTCATGGATTTCAGAAGCTCCGCATGAACGACCCCCGCGTGCGCGAAGGCATTCCACTTGACTGCCTCTACTGTTTCACCCGTCGCGATGTAGTTGCAGTCTACGCCGGCATCCTTACAAGCGAACTTGAGCATGATCGACCTCCCCGCTTTTCTGTTACTGGTTTTGTTGACCTTCCCGCAATATCCCTCACGACTCAGGCTGCCGGACACACGCGCCGGACATATTCCTCGACTGAGGTCAGCCGGATAGGGAATGCCTTGAGCGTCTCACGCATGTCAATGGCTTTACCGTTGGCATAGTCCAGCATAAACGCGCTGAACGACTGCTGCATGGGGTCAGTCGCGGCCGCAAGTTGGGCCTGCAACACCTCGACCGGGACGTGCGTCACTTCGAAGGGTTTGCCTCCGACCCTTTCGAAGATGCTGACTACCTCCAGGGGACTCAACGCCTCCGGGCCGCCCAGCTCCAGAGTGGCGTCCAGCGCTGCGGGATTGCCCAACGCAGCGACGGCGAATTGAGCCACGTCGCCGTACGAAATCCAACTGATGGCCTTCCTGCCGTCGCCGTAGATGGTCGCTTTGCGGTTGGGATAGTCGAAGCCGACCGTCGGGCTGAGCCAGACTTCGCTGAAGTAAGTCGGCCGCAGGATGGTATAGGTAAGTCCGCTGCTGCGCAGACTCGCCTCTGTCGCGCGCTTGGCATCTTGCAGCGGAAAAGCAGCGGTGATCGGCGGGAAAGAGGTGTAGACGAAGCGCTGTACTCCCGTTTCCCGTGCGGCCGTGATCAAGCTCAGGTAGCCGTTCTGGTCGGTCGTTTGGGGTGTATTGATCCCAGGCTCATAGCCAAGGGGCAGCGCCGTCGCCGTAGTGACGATGGCGCTCATGCCACGACAAGCATTTTTGAGCGACGCGGGATCGCGCAGATCGCCCGTGACGATCTCTGCGCCGAGCGCGGTCAGCCGATCCACCTTGGCCGGATCGGCCGTGGCGCGCACCAGCGCCCTGACCTGCTTCCCCCTGGCGGCAAGCAGCCCGCAGATTTCGCTGCCCACTAACCCGGTGGCACCGACGACAAGAATCATGTTGCCCCCTTGATCCCAGATGTGGCTGGCCATCTTGTTGGGGGCAGCATAGCACGATCGGCGTTTCCAAAGCGTTCCGCGGGAGCGTTCCTCGCACGAATTTGGTGCGAAATTTAGATTTGAAGCGAATAAATGAGGGGTTACAGGTACCGCAGCTCCTCCGCCAGCGCCAGGGCTTGGCTCAACCAGCGCCGGGTCTGCACGGGGTCAGAGGATTCCTGCGCCTGCACCGCGTGGGTAAGGAGGGTCGTCAACGCCGCAGGCAGGCGTTGTTGCGAGGGATGTAACAGGAGACGTGTGTGCGTCACGGCCTGCGCTATCTCGTCCTGGCACAAAGCCGTGGCAATGAGCGGCCACAGCGCCAGCCACGCAAAGCCGTAGCCGAACGGCAATCCCGCCCAGAGCTCCAGCGCGGCCCGACCATGAGTCTGAACGCCGTCCAGCCGTCCCTGTCGCCATTCCAGCCAGGCCTGATTGGCCCTGGCGACGGCGATATACTCCGGCATCTGTGCGGTCGTGGCGGTTTGCAGCAGAGTAGCGGCGCGGCGCGCCACTTCGTTCGCATCATGGTCGAATCGGGCGATGATGGTCAAGTAGGTGAGACAGCGCGCATGGAGGGAGATGTCGCCGCTGCGCTCCGCCAGGCGCAATGCCGTCTGGAGGCACTCGCAGGCATTGCGTCGCTCGCCGTGCCATAGCAGGAGAAAACCGAGCTGAAATGTGATGAAGGGGGTATGCTGTGCGAGCGTCGACGCTTGCGCAGCCGCCTGCGCCTGGCGGAGATCCGCCGCGGTGGCTTCGGAAGGCGCGTAGCGGTCATGGCGCAGGACGATCAGCGCCGACCAGATGAAGAAGCGCGCGCGCTGGTAGATCGAGCCGCGCTGCTCGACGTGCGCGTGCATCATCGCCAATGTTGCGGTCGCTTCCAGGGTGTGGCTCTGCCAATACAGGAGGTGGATCAGGTCAATCTTGAGCTCGATCCACTCCTCCCACCAGTGTGCGATAGTCTCCGCCTCTCCGAAGGGTTGGGGGACAGCGCTTGGCGGCTCACCCAGGATGCGCGCCGCTTCATCATAGGCCTGCCGGGTCGGCGGATAGTCGTGTACCTCTCGCCACGCATTGCCCAATTTGCGGAACAGCCTGGCCTGCGCCACCGGCTCAAGTGAAGCGACGAGGGGGATCGCTTGCCGATAGGCCGCGCGGGCCGGCTCGTATTGCCCGACAAGGAACAGCGTGTCGCCGAGCCGCTCCCACATCGCCGCCGCAGGCGCCTGATCTTTTGTGGCCGGCTCGCCGAGCAGCACCAGCGCCCGGCGATAGTACTGGATCGCATCCGCATTGGCGTAGAGCTGCTGCGCGGCGTCTGCGGCTCGGCGATAGTAGGCGATTGCCGGCTCGAACAGCCCGGCCTGCTCGCAGTGTCGCGCGATCTGCCCGCTGACCGCATCCAGCGCGGCGGCGTGGCGCGTCTCCAACGCCTGCGCCACCCGACGATGCAGCAGCCGGCGGCGCACAGTGCTCAACTGGGCATAGGCTGCCTCGCGGATCTTGTCGTGGCTGAAGTCGTAGGCGCCGCTCTCTTGCTCCCGAACGATGCGCCGCTGCCAGAGCTCATCCAGGCCGCGCACCAGAACCTCGTCGGTAAGGTGAGCCGCCGCGCTGAGCACATCGAAGTCGAATTGGCGGCCGATGGTCGCAGCCAGTTCGGCCAACTCGCGGCCGGTCGGCGAAAGCTGTGCCAGGCGACTCTCGATGACCTGCCGAACTTTGGCGGGCAGCAATTGCGGTGTGACGGCCATGATGCGTGCATGTCTGGAGGGCGAACCACGCCGGTGATCGGCTTCATGGCGCGCCAACCCCGCCTGCACCATCTCGACCACGAACAATGGATTGCCCTCGCTGCCCTGGAAGAGCGGCTCGGTCAGCGCCGGATCGAGCGGCCGGCCCGCCACGTGCCCCGCCAGCGCCGCGGTCTCGGAGGCATCCAGCGGCCCCAACTCGATCTCAGTCATCAGCCCATCATGGCGCAGCGCCGCCAGCAGCGCCGCCAATTCCGGGCCAGTGTTTTCGCCTGTACGCAGCGTGCCGACGACGAGCAGGTCGGCATGGGGATCGAAGCGCAGGAGGTAGTGCAGCCATTCGAGCGTATCGCGATCGCACCACTGGAGGTCGTCCAGCACCAATAGCCGCGACTGACTGCCGCAGAGCACGCCGCGCGCGAGCGCCTCAAAGAGGCGGTTGCGCTGCCAGGCCTGACGCAGCGGCTCTGGCGGCGGTAACCCAGGGTGCGCAGCCGATAGCTCAGGCAGCAGCCGAGCCAGCTCCGTCAGCCAGACCGGCTCCAGTGCATGCGGCGGGAGGGCGAGGGCGCGCAGCCAGACCACAACCGGCGCGTAGGCCAACTCGCCTTCAGCCGCATAGCCGCGCGCGCTGGCAGTCAATATCCCCTGACGGCTGGCCCAGACGATCAGCTCTTCGGCCAGCCGCGTCTTGCCGACGCCGGCGTCGCCGGCGATCAGCGCCATCTGCGGCCGGCCGACGGCCGCACGATGCCAGGCGTCCTGTAACTGCGCCCATTCCGCGGCGCGGCCCACCAGCGGGAAGTCCGTGACGGCCGCGCGCGGCGTGACGGTCGGCGATTCGATGTTCAACAAGCATTCGTGCAACGCGCGCGTGGCTGCATCAGGCGGCACACCCAATTCGCGGCGCAATGCGGAGGCGCAGGAGTGATAGGTGTGCAGCGCGGCCGCGCGGTCGCCGTTCAGCGCGTGCAGGCGCATCAGGCTGCGATAGGTGGCTTCATGCGCAGGCACGAGTTGGAGCAGCCTGCCACCGTAGGCGATCGCGGCCTTGTAGTCGCGCGCGTCTTCCGCCAGGGCCACCAGGCGTTCCAACGCGTCGGCGCACAACCGGCGCAATCGCTCGCGCTCCGGCTGGATCCAATCATCATAGCAGCTCGGCAGCAGGTCGCCGCGGTAGATCTCGACAGCGCGTGCCAGATCAGGCTCTTGATTGGAGGCGCTGGCCGCTTCGAACTCGGCAACATCGAGCTTGTAAGGGCCGTCGGGCCGCCACTGTACCGTCTGAGTGTCAATCCACAAGAAGCGCTCAGCATCAGGCAGCGCGTGGAGTAGCGCGTGGAGCAGGTGCCTCAGGTTGGTGCGAGCCTGGGTTTCGGTGGAGTCGGGCCAAAAGAGGAACGCCAGGTGGCGACGGGATTGGGGCGCATGCCGGTGGAGGATCAGATAGGTCAAAATGGCCTGCAGGCGCGCAGAATTGACGGAGATCACCGGCGTATTGCCGCAAGCGAGCCGGAAATCCCCCAGCAATCCGACAAACAACGCCGTCCGCGCTGCTTCCCCCATCGCGCCCCATCCCGATTTGGTCGCAATCAGAGCGATAGTAGCCTTGATGATAACCCATATCGCGACGATGGGCAAGGACAAATATCACGCGATTGTTGACCAAGATTGGTTGTTGTTCTGGTTGTCGGCGTCTGATGCGTTTCAGCCTGCTCGTCGCCTGTGTTATACTCGCCACATGGAACTTGTCGCCGACCTGCATATCCACTCCCATTTCTCCCGCGCCACCAGCCCGAACCTGACCTTCGAGCACCTCACGCGCTGGGCGCAGCTTAAGGGCATCCACATCGTCGGGACGGGCGACATCAGCCATCCGGGCTGGCTGGCGGAGATGCGCGAGAAGCTGGAGCCCGCCGAGGATGGGCTGTATCGACTGAAAGCCGAATACACGAACGCGGTGCAGGCGCAGGTGCCGCCGGCCTGCCACGCGCCCGTGCGCTTCATGTTGGGCGGCGAGATCAGCAACATCTACAAACGCGGCGACCGGACGCGCAAGGTCCATAACATCGTCTTTGCGCCGTCGTTCGCTGCGCTGGAGCGGCTCCAGGCGCGGCTGGAGAAGATCGGCAACATCCGCTCCGACGGCCGGCCGATCCTCGGCCTGGATTCGCGCGATCTGCTGGAGATCGTCCTCGACACCGACTCAGCCTGCCATCTGATCCCGGCGCACATCTGGACGCCGTGGTTCTCGCTGCTCGGCTCGAAGTCCGGCTTCGACTCGGTGGCGGAGTGTTACGCCGATCTGACGCCGCACATCTTCGCGCTGGAAACCGGCCTCTCCTCCGATCCGCCGATGAACTGGCGGGTGTCGGCGCTCGATCGCTACACCCTGGTCTCCAATTCCGACGCACATTCGCCGGAGAAGCTGGGCCGCGAGGTCACGTTGTTCGACACGGAGCTCGCCTACCCCGCCGTTTTCCACGCGCTGCGGTACGGTAGGGGCGAAGCATTCCCCGCGCAGCCTGCCCACACGCAGAGTTCTCTTTCTGTTGGGATGCCTGTTTCAAGCACCAGCACGGGAAGGAATGCTTCGCCCCTCCTGAGCACAGTCGAGTTCTTCCCCGAAGAAGGCAAATACCACTTCGACGGCCACCGCGCCTGCGGCATCGTCTGGGATCCGCCGACGACGTTGGCGCACGGCGGCGTCTGCCCGGTGTGCAACAAAGAAGTGACTATCGGTGTGATGCATCGCGTCGAAGCGCTGGCCGACCGTCCCGAAGGCTTCCGACCGGCGGCGTCACATCCCTTCCACAGCCTGATCCCGCTGCCGGAATTGCTGGGCGAGGTCTGCGGCGTCGGCGCAAGCTCGAAGCAGGTGCAGGCCGAGTACTTCAAGCTGCTGGCGCGCCTGGGGTCGGAGCTCAACATCCTGCGCGCCGCGCCGCTGGAGGAGATCGCGGCCGCGGGCGGTGCGCGGCTCGCCGAGGGAATCGGCCGCATGCGCCGCGGCGCGGTGAGCGCCCGGGCCGGCTACGACGGCGAATACGGCGTGATTCGCGTATTCGGTGGCGCAAGTGTATCCGAGACGCAGATGGGGCTGTTTGCCGGGACAGAGGAACGGCGGGACGCGGACGACGCGGAGAACGCGGATACCTTCTTTTCGTCTGGCTCATTCGCGTCGTCCGCGCCCGTCCGCGTTGATCCGCGTCCTGTTTCGGATACTGACACGGCGACCGCCGCGCTTCATGACGATGTGACTCCGTACACGGCGCCGTCTCTCATGCATCACGCGTCAGGTATCACGGCCGGGCTCAACGACCAACAACGCGCCGCTGTCCTCTGCATCGATGCGCCGTTGGTGATCGTCGCCGGGCCGGGCACGGGCAAAACGCGCACGCTGACCGTCCGTATCGCGCATCTGATCCTGGATAACGGTGTGGCCCCGGAGGCGATTCTCGCCATCACCTTCACCAACAAGGCCGCGGGCGAGATGCGCGGACGGTTGGGCGGACTGTTGGGCGAGGAGACCGCCGGTCGTGTCTCCATCAAGACGTTCCACGCCTTCGGCGCACGCTTGCTGCGCGAGCACGCGGCGCGACTGGGCCTCAGCCCCGATTTCGTGATTCTGACCGACGACGATCAGGTCGCGCTGTTGAAGCTGGCATGCCCGGAGTTGAAGCAGGCGGAGGTTGATGACGCGCTGGCGCAGATTTCGGCGACGAAGGCGGTCCCCGGCGATATCCCCCGATTGAAATCGGGGTCTGACATGCCAAATCCGCTTAAGCGGATTGACGAAGGCGCTGATCAACCAGCTCCAACTGGCCTGGCATCTCAGGTTGCGCTTGATACCGCAGCCCAGACGGGCATCTACGAACGCTACACCACCGCGCTCCGCGCGAGCAACGCCGTCGACTTCGACGACCTGATCGTGCTGCCGATCCGCCTCTTCGAGGCGCACCCCGACGTGCTGGCGGCCGTCCAGGCGCGCTATCGCTGGATTTCGGTCGACGAATACCAGGATGTGAACCAGGCCCAGTATCATCTGCTGCGCTTGCTGACCTCCGGCGGCGCGAACCTTTGCGTCATCGGCGACCCCGACCAGGCGATCTACGGCTTCCGCGGAGCCGACAGGCGCTACTTCCTCCGGTTCACGCAGGATTATCCGGGCGCGGTGACGCTGCACCTCAGCCATAACTATCGCTCGACGCAACTGATCCTGGACGCGGCCACGCAGGTCATTACCCGGAATGCCGACCGCACGACGCTGAAAATCCTGTCAGATTTCGCGGATGAGGTCAGGCTGGACGTCTACCGCGCGCCCACCGACAAGGCCGAGGCGGAGTACGTCGTCCACCAGATCGAGCAGATGGTGGGCGGCACCAGCTACTTCTCACTGGATTCAGGCCGCGCCAGCGGCGAGACGCCGGCCGTGGCGCGCTCCTTCGCAGATTTCGCGGTGCTCTACCGGTTGAGCGCGCAGAGCCGCCTCTTGATCGAGGCGTTCGACCGCTCCGGCATCCCATATCAGACAGTGGGGCAGGCGCCGCTCACCAGCCACAAGGCTGTACGCGAGGTGTTGGCGCACCTGTGGCTGCTGTACAATCCACGGTCCCAAGTGCATGGTGCGCAAGCCGCCGGCTTGCCCGCTACGCAATCCAGCGCATCGTCTGTAACGCAAGCCGCCGGCTTGCCTGCTACGCAATCCAGCGGATTGCGTTACGACCTTTTGCCGGAGCTGGCGCAGGCGTGGCAGAACGGCGCGCCCGTCGCCAGGCTGATCGAGCAGGCCACCGAGCAGATCGCCGCGCGCCGGCGCAAACCTTATGCTGACGCGGACGCCCGGCGCCTCCATCAGCTCACCCTGCGCGCCGTGCCGTTCGAGGATCGGCTGGCCGACTTCCTCGAGGCGACCGTGCTCCAGAGCGAGACCGACGCTTATGATCCCCGCGCCGACCGCGTAGCGCTGATGACGCTGCACGCGTCAAAGGGACTGGAATTTCCCGTCGTGTTCATCGTTGGCTGCGAGGAGGGGCTGTTGCCCTACGAGCGGGTGGCTCGGTCAGAGATAGCCCACAGCGAGGCGACGGACATCGAGGAAGAGCGGCGGCTGTTCTATGTGGGGCTGACGCGCGCCCAGCGCAAGCTCGTCCTCACCCATGCCCGCACGCGCTTCCTGTATGGGCAGCGCAAGGAGAATCCGATTTCGCGCTTCGTGAAGGATATCGAGGATGCCCTGAAGGAGATGCAGGAGATGCGACGACGGCCGGAGAGGAAGCCGGAGAGCACGCAGTTGAGCCTGTTCTGACGGAGCGACTACCTTCCACCTTCAACCTTCCACCTTCGAAAGCCGGAGAGCACGCAGTTGAGTCTGTTCTGACCGCCCGTCAGGCGTCTGCGCGTTACCTGCGTCGGGGCAGTTGCTTCAAACCGTCATACTCGGTCTCGACATAGAGCCCCCGGCCATCGGCCACGCGACAGTAGGCGCCGCCGTCGTAGCGCAGGAGCACAACCAGGGCGCCGGCGGCGAACTCTCCGTCCGGCGCCATTCCGGATTGCGCTCTTGCGAAGTAGTAGGGCTGCGCGCCCGCCACCTCGTGCGTGAACTGGTTGGGAGCGGGCGCGATCAGGTTGGAGCCGGGGATCAAGGTTTTCTCGGCCAGCACCTCGGCTTCCGGCCTGATGAACCCCTCGGCCTGAGCTGCGCCGCTTGCGGCGCGCTCGGCCGAAAGCTCAGGTGGCACGATCCGATCTTGCTTCACCGTCCCCTTCACTGAAGGCTGTCCTCCGGCAAGACGATCGGGATGATCGGCAGGACGGCGCCTTCGTTGATCGGCGCAACATGCGCTACCAGCAGGCCTCGCTCGGCAAGCTCGACGAGGTTCGGCAGGCCGTAAGGCTCGGCGGCGGCAAGATCCACAGTGTAGCCGATGTCCTGCAAGCTGCCGGCCGTCACCCGGCTGAGGGGGTTGCCGGGATCGGCGATGAACCCCGACATCAGCTCGTTGCGGAAGATCGTCT
>JALOOE010000410.1 GCA_025454565.1 Anaerolineae bacterium | reverse complement strand
CCAGCGCCGATGGTGGGCAGCACGCTGCCGAAGCCGGCCGCGCCCGCCCGTTGCGCGTGCCTGGCCAGCGCCACGGCATCGCGCGTGGCGGCTGCGCCCACGTGCACGACGATGGGAATCCGCCCCCGAACCTGGGCCATGACCTCGTCGGTTACCCGCACCCGCTCTTCCACCGAGAGCTGTAAGCCCTCGCCCGTGCTGCCGCAAACATACAGCCCGCCGATCTGCTTACCGATCAGGTACTCGGTAAGCTCACGCAATACCCCGTAGTTGACTTCTCCCTCGGCCGTCGCAGGGGTGATCAGCGCCGGCCAGGCGCCATGAAACGTTTGGGTCACAATAGCAGTCCTCTCTATAGGTTGAATCTGGCGAGCGTGATTCGTTCGTATGCATGCGTGTCGCCCCGCTCGTAGAGACAACAGACTCGCCCATCGGCGGCGAGGGCCAGATCGGAATACGCGGCCGGGCCGGCATGCAGCAGCAGCCCAGCCGACCAGGTCCGGCAGCGATCGGCGCTCACGCGCACCGTCAGCTTCTCCCGCCGGATGCTGGCGGGATTGGCGAAGAGCACCCGATCATCCGGGAGGCGCAGCAGACCGGCCTGGCAGATCGGCTCGATCAGCGTTTCGTCCAGCCACACCTCCGACCAGCTCGCGCCATCATCGCGACTCCAGGCCACTGCGCGCCGATTTCGCCCGCCGCCGCGCACTCGTTCACCTGCCCCTGAATCGTCCCGCCGACGTGCCACGTGGCGCCGCTGTCATCGCTGTAGATGACATGCGAGCCGAAGTAGTTGTGCCCGGCGTCCGGCTGGCCGACGCCATAGTCGCAGGGGATCAGCAGCCGGCCGCTGGCAAGCTGGATGCCGTGTCCGGGCCCGGTGGCGTACCAGGTCCAGTCGGGCGGCTTCACCTGGTCGGTGATCTCGACCGGCGCCGACCACGTCACACCGTCATCATCGCTCCGCAGCAGCCAGACGCCGCGCGGCGCTTGCCCGCGCACGATCTGGCTCTCGGAACCCTCGGCCCGGTTCCAGTTGATCGGCAGCCAGATCGCGCCACCGGCGCGATCTTCGACGGGACAGGGGTTACCGAACACGTCCGGCCCGGCATCGGCGACGAGCTGCATCTCGCTCCAGGTGTCGCCGTTGTCCATGCTGCGCCGCAGCACGATGTCGATATCGCCGGAATCGGATGCACTATACCTGCGCCCCTCGCAAAACGCAAGGATCGTGCCCGTCGCAGTCACCAGCAGCGCGGGGATGCGGTAGGTGTGATAGCCACCTTGCCCCGACACGAAGAGGTCGGTTTGGTGCAGATCCGGTGTCGTCGTTGTGCTCATGTGGCGATCCTCTCGAAGCGTGTGCGGCGCGAACAGCCTGGTTTCGGATTTCAGAACTCGCCCCGCCGTGCGAACTTTGCCCGAGCGTTGGCTCCGAACTGGGCGCCAGCCACATCGAGCGCCTGCACGATCTCTTCCAGGCTGAGGCCGGCTGAGTTACGCGCCGCCGCGATGACGGTGTTGCACTCGTTGCTGTCCATGAAGCGCGCGGCATCCAGCAGGCCCGCCCGTGGATGAGCTGGCCCGGCCGTACGATCCGGCCGAAGACTTCGACCTCGCAATCCCACCGCACGGGATGCGAGAAGGCGTGACCGACGCACATCCGCCGCGCCAACGCCTTGAAGCCCGCGTTGGTCATCTCGTCCAGATCCCGGATCGCGCCGTCGGTGATCGTACCGACGCAGCCGAGCGCGCGGTGGGCGTTGCTGTTCACCTCGCCCCAGAACGAGCCGTAGGTGGCGGGCTTGTCCAGGTCTTGTACGACGACGATCTTGGGGCCGGGGATGCTGGCGACGTAGCGGCGATACTCGGACCAGCCGCCTGGGTTCTGTTGCCGATGCGCGATGTTGCCCGGCTGAATCTGCACGGTGACGGCATAGCCGACCATCGGGCCCATCTGTGGCATGAAGTCGCGCGTTTCCTCCAGGTTGAAGCCGTCGTGGCTGGCGTCATGTTTGGTGATCTGCTCCCAACCGTTGTAGAGGGTCGGGGTGTTCCAGCGCTTCATTTGCAGGAGCGTAGTATGAGATAGACGCGAACGAGCTTGTGATTGCGGAACCATACGTGTCTTCCTTGATGTGTAGGGTGATATGTGGCACGTCGTAGAGCTTGCGTGGCCTTTCGCCGCGGACGTGCTGCCTATCCAATGTCGAACCTGCCGAAGCGAATGGCCGTCCGCGGTACATCCGGGCTGTCAGAGCTATCCCAGACCGCGTAGAAGCGACCGGGCGCGCGTTCTAGCAACGTCGGGTAGGAATTGCGCACGCCCGCGTCGTAGAAGGGGCGCTCGTCGCTCCAACTCCCGCTCGGAGCTCTGATTTTATAACCGAACGCCCGTCGTTGCCCGGCAGGGCCGGTGCTGTACACGTATATATGGTTGCCCCGCGCGTCCTGTCCGAAGTACGCCTTGGACACCGCGTTGTAGAGCGCCGGCTCCGGCCGACCCGGTGACCAGGCACGCCCACCATCGGCGCTGACCGATGAATAGGCGTTCGGCGGCTCCAGCGCCTTCGCGTCGCGACCGTACGTGGCCGTGCGCATGACGATCTTCAGTTCGCTGGGGGTGTCGCCCGGCGCAACGTTTCCTTCGTGCATGAAAACCCGACCGGCCGCCGGGTGCGGCACGTAGCCTGCGAGCTTCCATTCCAGCAGGTTGGTGCTCTCCAGGACGAGTTGATCCTGGCTGCCCAGCGGGTCGTGGCGCAAGGTGTTGCGATGCACCGGCAAGAGGTAGCGCGCGCCGTCTTCCCGCGGGACGGCTAATACGCCTGCACAGGTAATCAGCGGCGAGTGATAGTGCACTGCTAGCTCGACCGGTTGCCAGGAGCGGCCGCCGTCGGCGGAGTACGCGGCGCAGAGTTGGCTGTCCTCACTGTCGCGGTAGTAAAGCGGGCAGCGCATGGCGTAGCACCAGACGACGTCCTGGCCGAGCGGATGATAGAGCACCGGGTTGGCATAGGCCACGCGCAGCGTCCCCAGCGCCACGCGGTGGTCAAAGATCGTCACCGGCTCTTCCCACGTATTGCCGTCGTCTGTGCTGATGGCGCACACGATATCGCCCATGTCGACCTTGCCGGTCAGGTGGAGGCCATAGGCCACCAGCAGATGAGCCGGCCGCCAGATTTCGATGAAGGGTTGCCAGATGCGGTTGTACAGTCCGGGGCGCTTCAGCGTCGCCACCAGCCGGACGTCTTTCACATCGCCCACGTAGGGTCGATCATCGTTGGTCATGTTTGCCTCGACTCTCTATCTCACGCCAGGTCTTCGGTCTCCAAGTAGACGCCTACCAGGTGACTCTTGCTTGGCTTATCCCCGTGGTTGGTGTAGTCAACGAAGATGATGCGTCCATTGGGCAGCATCAGCCAGGAGGAGTAGCCGTGGTCCGGGCCGTGGCTCTCGGTCAGCTCATTCCCGTGAATCTGGATCAGGCGCTCGCGCTGGTACTGATCAGGCCACTGCCCTGCGGCGGCGTGCCATTCCCAGCTACAATCGCCGATAGTGGCGTTGCGCGCATTGTACATGAACGATTTCCAGTGACTTCGCCCTGCGTCGCCCACTTCGCCAAACTGGGTGAAGCCGTGCAACGGCCCGTTGCCATACCAGCCACCCGGCGGCGCATCCTCCCTGAAGATGCACTGATGGATCAGCACCTGGCCGTCCACCGACACACGCAGCCAACCTTCATTATGATAGAGGCGCACGGTACGATAGGTTGTCATGTCGATCTTCTTTTGAAAGTCGACGCCAGGGCGGGTACCGATGCCGTCCGGCGCGATCTGCACCTCCACACCCAGGTACGAAACAGCCATGAAGGCTACGGGCTGCCCCGGCTGGCCCTCGACCTTGACGACTGCCTCCATGAGCACTTCACTCCGAGAGGACTCCGGGGGCAGCAGGCTGTAGCGGCAGCCGGGCAACCCCGGCGTGTTGCGGATTACCAGCGAGTCGGGCGTCAGCTCGGCATTGTGCTCGCTGCGCGGTCCACCCACCGACCAGGTCCCGGCCTCCGCCCGCAGGTCGCCAACCCACGCATAGGTGCCGATCGGCCCGTTCACATGGCGGCCTGTCACCAGCACGCGGCCATCGGGGAGTTGTTTGGCGTAGGGCCGATGAAGGGCGAAGGGCAAGCGTTGCGACTTGGACCACGTGCGCCCCGTATCTGATGAGAAGGCCACGAAGGACGGAATCCCGCGCGAGTGATTCTCACGCATTACACACGCCAGGTCGCCGCCTTCCAACAGCACGATGGCGCCTTCGCAGAAGCGGTGGTAGCCGTCGCAGGCAATAGTGCCGCGGCGCTGCCAACTCTTCCCGCCGTCGGTCGAGCAGGTGAGCACGTCGGCGAACTCCTGCCCTTCTGGGAGCATCACGTGGGTGGCGACGGCTAGGCAGCCGTCCGGCAGATCCAACATGCGATCCGGCTCGAAGCCGATGATGCCGGTATCCTGCGGGGCCGACCAGGTTTTGCCGCCGTCGCTGCTCCAATAGGCCCAGTTGCCGGGAGGCTGCGCTATGTGGAAATGGCCGTGATCATCATGATCCACGACCACCACCAGCCGCCCATCCTTCAGGAGGCTGAGGCGGGGAGTCACCAAGCGCTCGTCCCCGCGCCGCAGGTCGGCGCGACCGGGCTCAGCCAGCTTGAACCAAGTGCGTCCGTCGTCATCGCTCGCCAGGATCGTCAGGATCTGGGTCTCCTGTGACCAGTGCGCGTCGTTGTCCGAGTAGACGAGCAGCAACCGGCCAGTCGGCAGACGGACCATGTCCGGGTTCTTGGTGAAGCGCTCCGGGCTGCGCCAGATTTCGAAGACCTTGTGCGCGACTGAGCGTAGATGAATGTACACGGTCATCCCTCCTTTTCCTTCAGGTGAATCCGGAACGCGGACGACGCGGAAGATTCTTGGCTTTGTCCGCGTCAACCGTGTCATCTGCGTAATTCGCGTCCGATTCCCATCGCAGTCCACGAACCGTCAGTATTGCGCATATATTGCCACACTCTCTCTGGCAGCGGCGAGTGAAGGGGCCGTGTGCAGCAATGTCACGCCCGTCGGGAAGCGGCGGCTGATGCTGCTGTCGCCCAACTCCTCTGCGGTCACCTGCACGCGCACGAGCGCGATCCGCCTCGGTTGGGCCTGG
>JALOOE010000409.1 GCA_025454565.1 Anaerolineae bacterium | reverse complement strand
CCTCATACTATTCCGGAGGAATTCGTGACAACCCAATTGTTCCACTTCATTCGCGTCGGCCTGGTCATCTTCGGCGGCCTGTTGGCCGCGTCCGCACCTGTTGCGCGTGCACAGTCTTACACGGAACGAGAAATCCACCCAATGCAACGACCTGGTTGAGCTGCACCGCCGTAAAACGGCCGGTGCTGGACAACATCTTATCAAGGAGCTTAGCGATATGACCCCCAATCCCCGATTGTTCCCCCTGGCGATAGTCGCCCGTATCACCGCCTTCCCGACGCGGTTATTATTGGCGGCGCTGCTGGCCGCGGTGTGCGCGGGCGCGGCCGGCGTCCCCCCGGTGCAGGCGGCCGGCGTGGTGAGCACCTGCAACGAAGCCTCCCTCGTGGCCGCGCTCGCCGGCGGCGGCACGGTGACGTTCAGTTGCAGCGGCACGATCACCCTGGCGAGCACGATTACTATCAGCACGGATACCACGCTCGACGGCGCGGGCCAAACGGTGACGATCCATGGCAATGATGCTGTGCGCGTGTTCTACGTCAACTCGGGCGTCACCTTCAATCTGCAAAATCTTACTGTATCGCACGGCAGTGCGACCGCCGGTGGAGGTATCTACAACGCTGGCGGCACAGTGAATGTGATCAACAGTACCGTTAACTACAACATCTCCACCGCCACTTCAACTGGCGGCGGTGGTATCTACAACGCTGGCGGCACGCTGAATGTGACCAACAGTACGCTTGACAGCAACCGGACATTGGCTCAGTCCAGCCACGGCGGTGGTATCTACAACGCTGGCGGCACGCTGAATGTGACCAACAGTACGCTTGACAGCAACCGGACATTGGCTCATTCCAGCCACGGCGGCGGCATCTGGAATTCTGGCGTGCTGAATGTGACGGACAGTGTCATTCGCGGGAACTCATGCGATGCCAACAGCCACGGCGGCGGAATATATCAGCATAGTTCCGGCCGCGCAACGCTGACCCGCGTCACGTTGAGCGGCAACTCGGCGCGGTACGCTTACGGTGGCGGGGTATATAGCGTTGGTACTTTGATCCTGACGAACGTCACGTTGAGCGAGAATACAGCGCACACTAGCGGTGGGCTGTACGCTGCCGCCAGCACCAGCAATGCGACGTTGACGAATGTCACTGTGAGCGGCAATACGGCGCCTAATGGCGTCGGCGGGATAACGAACAATAATCGCTCCCAAATGACCATTCGCAATAGCATTTTGTGGGGCAATACCGGCACGACCCACAACGAGTTTTTCAATGAGACCATTGCTGGCACCGTGGCCGCAATCTCGAACAGCGTCGTGCAGGGCGGCTGTCCGGCAGACACGACCTGCTCCAATATCGTTACCGCCGATCCCAAGCTCGGCGCGCTCGCCAACAACGGCGGTTCCACCCAGACCAGATCCCTGGGTACCGACAGCGCGGCCATCGATGCGGGTAACAATGCGCTTTGCCCCGCGACCGACCAGCGCAGCCAGCCGCGCAACGACATGGGTTGTGACGTGGGGGCTTATGAGTTACAGTACACCGACAGCGCCAGCGTCAGCCGTGCCATCAGCACGGGCGGCGCCTACACCTTCGGGCCCGCGCTGGCGAAGGTTCAGGTAGCCAACGCCGGCACGTGCACCGGCCTGGCGATCCAACGTGTGACCGGCAATCATGCGCAGGCCACCATCCCTAACCTGCAGACCGGCGCGTACTGGACGATCACGCCCGTGCCGGCGGACTGCTCGGGTTTCAACGTCACCCTGGGGCTGCCGGCGCTCGCCTTCACACCGGATGGCAATAGCAAGGTGTGTCGCTGGGATACGACTGCCAGCCAGTGGAGTTGTGGGCCGAGCGCGGATAACGCGGTTACGGTTGAAACCTACCTGGGACAGGGCCCGCAGAGCTCCGTACAACGACAGAATGTCACGGCCTTCTCCGATTGGGTGGTGGGCAACATGGTTGGCCCGACGGCTGTGACGCTGGTGACCCTGGGCGCGCGCGGCGCCGCCCCATCACCGTTCCCGGTCGGCGTGCCGCTGGCGCTGGCGGGTCTCGCCGTCGGGTGCTGGCTGGCGCGTTCTCGGCGACCGCTGCGGTGAGATCCTCGACGACGGAACAGTGCGCCTGACGTGAGACAACATCCTGTCAAAACCTATCAAAGGCTCGCTTCCGCGGCTGTCCGGCACGCTTTTGATAGCTTTTGAGGGATGCATCTCGTTACAATCAGCGTCAGTGACTTGTTCCAGGAGGAGCGCTCATGTCTATACCGCGCAATTGGCGAACTCGCCAGCAACGCTACAGTCTGAAGGCTGAGGTGTGCGAAAACTGCCACCAGGCCATTTTCCCGCCGCGGGATGTTTGTCCGCACTGCGCCCAGGAACGCCAGCACTGGACCAATCTCAGCGGCCGGGGTGAGGTTTACTCGTTCACGACCATGTTCAACGCGCCGACCGGCTTCGAGGAGTATGCGCCCTACACCATGGCGCTCGTCAAGCTGACCGAGGGGCCGATGGTCACCGCGCAGTTGACCGACATCGAAGCGGATCAGGTGAAGATCGGTATGCCGGTGGAGATGGTCACCCGCAAGCTGACACAGGACGGCGACGAAGGCCAGATCTTGTACGGATACAAGTTCCGGCCGCTGCTCAGGCAGATGGCGTAGGATTCCAACTCGACTCTGCGGCCCCCGTGATCGTTACGATCACGGGGGCCTTTTACTTTCTGCGCGCGGTCGGGCTGTGCTATAATGCCGTCACCACAGGCGGGAGGCATGACCACATGGCAAAAGAGACGCGAGATCGGCTGGTTGTCGGCATCGACCTCGGCGGCACGAAGATCCTGGCGGGGGTCGTCGACGCGAAGGGCAAGATCATCGGGCAGGCCAAGCGGGCCACGAAGCCGGAAGATGGCGTCGAGGCCGTTGTCGAGCGGATGGCCAAGACCGTGCGCGAAGCCGTGAGCAACGCCGAGCTATCGTCGGGTGATATCGCCGCGGTCTGCTCCTGCGCGCCGGGCACGATCGATGCCGGGCGCGGCGTCGTGCGGTTTGCGCCCAATCTCCACAACTGGGAGAACGTGCCGCTGGCCAGGCTGCTGAGCGACAAGCTGGACTTACCGGCCTTCGTGGAGAACGATGTCAACCTGGGCACCCTGGGCGAATATGTCCTGGGCGCCGGGCAGGGCATCGACAACGTGGCCGGCATCTTCGTCGGCACGGGCATCGGCGGCGGGCTGATCCTGGATGGCAAGCTATGGGGCGGCTGGCGCGGCGGCGCGGGCGAAGTGGGGCATACGGTGGTCCTGGCCGAGGGGCCGGTCTGCGGCTGCGGCAGTCGCGGCTGCGTCGAGGCGCTGGCCAGCCGCACCGCCATCGAGCGGGATATCTGGGCCGGTATCAAGGCCGGCCGGCCGAGCCTGATCCCTGAGATCATGCAGCGGGACAAGCGCCAGCGGCTCACCAGCGGCGCGCTGGCCGAGGCGTTCGAAAAGGGCGATCCGCTTGTGCGTGAGGTGATCGGCCGGGCGGAGTTTTACCTGGGCGTGCTGGTGGGGAACCTGGTGAACATCATCGACCCGCAGATGGTCATCATCGGCGGCGGTGTGGCCGAGGCGCTGGGGGAGAAGTACGTG
>JALOOE010000408.1 GCA_025454565.1 Anaerolineae bacterium | reverse complement strand
CATCAATTCCACATCCGGTCCCACCGCCTCGCGCACACAGCGGATCAACTCGATATTCTCGCGTATTCCAGCCTCCCCGTCAACTGGATGCCGGCGAAAGAACCACTTGATGGTGTTGTAGCCCGCCGCGACCACGGCGCGGGAACGCTCGGCGGCGCACGCCGGATCGTTGGCATAGCCCGGCATGGAGGCGTAGGCGCGCACGCGATCACGGGTCGGCCCCCCCAGCAGTTTGTAGACAGGCGCGCCGAGGTCTTTGCCCTTCAGATCCCAGAGCGCCAGATCCACCGCGCCGATCGCGGACATCAGTGTCGCGCCCAACGTGCTGATGTTCGCGCGATACATGCGATCCCAGATGCGCTGGATGCCATGCGGATCCTCACCGATCAGCAGGCCTCGCAACCGCTGGTCGATGAAGCGCGCCAGATCCAAGGAGATCGGCCCGAATATGCCGCTGGGGCCACTGCCGGTCTCGATGACCAGGAAGATCGCCTCCATGGGAATGGATGCACCGAGCGCAGGTGGCGCTCGAAACATGTCATCGGCCTGGCGATCCGGGTAGACGCTCATCGGCACAGCGAAGCCGGCCACATTGACGGCGCCGTCGTGAAGGCGCGTGCCTCTCACCTGCAAGAAGCGCAGTTGTGTGATCTTCATTCAGTTCCTCTTCCGATTACACCTTGACCAGGTACGGCTCCAACTGCGCCAGGCAGCGCTGCAATTCCTGGACATAGAAGGCATCGAGGGTGCGCGGGGCTTGGTTGCGCATCACGGCTGCCGTGAAAATGCCGCGCAGCATCAGACCTTGTTTTACGCCGTGCAGTGATTGGGTGGAGATTTCGGCGCGCATGAGGTTGTTGAGCAACGTCTGGATGCGTTGCGCTTCTTCCACCTCGCCGGCTTCCATCAAGTTCCAAACACGGGCATGGACATCGGGCGCGCCTGAGCTGGCAATGTTGCCGGCCGTCCCGCGTCGGTGCAGATCCACCATGCTGAAACAGATGCCGCCGCCGAAGATGGATTTTAGCCCGGGGATCCGGCGATTGATGACAGATCCCAGCCAGTCTCCCTGCGGGATGCGCTCCTCTTTAATATATTGGGCGAGCGGCACCTTCTCGCAAATCTCGGCGACCGCGTCGGCGGTCAGATCGGAACCCATGGGCGCGCTGAAGTTTTGGATGCATATCGGCAGGCCGCTCGCATCGGCGATGGCGCGGTAGTAGTCGACGATCTGCTCGCGGGTGCCCAGCTTGGTATGCCACGGCGGCATGGCGATGACCGCATCGGCGCCAGCACGGGCGGCGGCTTCGGAAAGGGCCACGGCGCCCTGTTTGCTGGTGTCTGGGACACCAAGTATGACCGGTAAGCGCCTGTTGACTGCCGCCACGACGCGCTGGAAGCCCTCGAGTCGCTCCGGGAACGAAAGGAGTGAGAACTCGCTGTCGTTGACGGGCCAGACGACGCCGTGACAGCCGGAGCGGCAGACAAAATCCGCCAGCCGTTCCAGATCGGCCCAGATAATCTCACCCTGAACATTGAAGGGGGTGTTGAGGATGGTGAAAAAGCCACGGTATGGGTTGTTCATCGGATCGCTGCTCCTTGTACTCGGACACCGCTGACACGGATTCGCTCATCCGTGTCCATCGGTGTCATCGGTGTTCCAGATATCATCCTGTGCCGGTCTAGCCCTTCACCGCGCCCATCGCCATCCCCTTGATCAGCCGATTCTTGACGAGGATGTAGATCAGGATCATGGGCGCGATGGCAAAGATGATCGCGGCCGACATCATGCCATAGTCAACGGCATATTCGTTACGCGCGTAACCTAACACGACCGACAGTGTCTTATCGGCCTGCCGGCTGAGCACCACAAGCGCCGTCAGGTAATCATTCCAGATGGCAACGAATGAGAGGATGACGATAGTTACGATGCCGTTCCGGCTCAAGGGGATGATCACGTGCCGGAACAGATCCAAAATGCTGCAGCCGTCCATGATCGCCGCCTCATCCAGCTCGGATGGGATCGTGCGCATGAACATCACCATCAGAAAGACGGAAAGCGGCAACTGTTCCGCCACATAGATGAAGGCAATCGCGTATTTGTGACCGAGCAGACCAAGCTCGCTGAAGAGCTTGAAGGTCATCGGCAGCACAGTGACCATAGGGACGAGGACGGCCAGAGAAAAGAAAAGGTAAATGACCGTCGCGGCGCGGAAACGGAACCGCGCGATCACAAATGAGAGCGGTAGGACGACGGCGAGCAAAAGCAAGATGCTCACAATGTCAATGGTCAACGAATTGACGAGCGCCCGTGGGATGCTGGTCATGCGCCAGACATTGAGGTAGTTATCCAGCGCGAATTGTTCCGGCACGAGCCGAATGCTGGTCAGGATTTGGTCGGTAGTACGGAAGGAATTGCTGAGCACCCAGATGATCGGGAAGATGGTGAGGGCAGCCTGAAAACTCAGCACCGCGTATTTGCCGGCTCGTGTGAAATGCGAGCCGATCGTGCGCGTGTTGGCAGTGGGTTTGGCTGTCATAATCTCCGCCTAGTCCGCTTGGAACGACGTTAGCCGCCGAATAATCAGGGTCGCGGCGAGCGTGAACAGGAAGATGGTGAACGCCAGAGCCGTGCCATACCCATACTTGAGACCCACGAAGATCGTCTGGTACATGTAAGTGGCCGGAACCTGGGTTGCATTTCCGGGCCCGCCGGCCGTCAGGATGAAGACATAGTCGAAGGCCTTCAGCGCGCCGGTGGTGGCGAGCACGATACAGATTTGCAGGATAGGCCAGATGAGCGGCACGGTGATGCTGGTAAAAAGCTTCAGAGCACCCGCGCCATCGATCTCGGCCGCCTCGTAGATCTCCTCGGAGATATCCTGTAACCCAGCCAGCAGGATCACAAAGAAATAGCCGATGGTGTGGAAGATCGGCACCGCAATCACGGCCCAGAAGGCCGTCTTCTCATCCCCCAGCCAGTTGCGCGCCAGGCCGCCGAGACCGATGGCCCGCAGCAAAACATTGAACGGCCCGGTGTCCAGATCGTAGAGCAGAGCAAACATCAGACTGATCGCGGCCGCGGAGATCACGACCGGCAGGAAGAACACGGATGTGAAGAAATCGGAGCCACGGATGCGTTTGCGCAGCATCGCCGCCAGCACCAGCGCCCCGCCCACCTTCAGGACGATCGAGGCGATGGCCCAGATGGTGACCCGGCCCAACCCAGCGGTGAACAACTCGTCGCCCACCAGCCGGATGTAGTTGGCCAGCCCCAGGAAAGTCGCCTGGCCCATGCCGTTCCAGGAGAAAAAGCTATAGTAGAACGTCCTCACGAACGGCACGACGAAAAAGATCGCGTAGAGGACGAACGCAGGTAACATGAAGAGCAGCACAACCGGTCTGAATCTCAGTGTACCCACGTTCGTCCTCCGCGTTTGAGGTTCCAACCAGATACGGCGGGTTCAACCCGCTGACCGCAAAGTCGCCAAGACACGAAGAAGCACAACGGAATCGTATGCTTTGTGTGCCTGGCGCCGCGCGCCTGTGTGGTGACGGCCGCACTACTATTGAGGCTTGACGACCTTCGCCATCTCTTCGACAAACTTATCGGGCGGGTACTTGCCGTTGAAGAACTCGGCG
>JALOOE010000407.1 GCA_025454565.1 Anaerolineae bacterium | reverse complement strand
CACTGCCGTTTGCGATCTGGAATCTGAAGGGCTACCTGGACACCATCCCGCGCGATCTCGAAGAGGCCGCACGCATCGACGGCGCCTCGGTCAACCAGACCTTCATCCGCATCATCCTGCCGCTGGCAACTCCCGCCCTGGCGGTGACCGCGTTCCTGGGGTTCCTGGCCGGCTGGACCGAGTTTGCCATGTCCTGGCAATTCCTCAGCAAGGTCGAGAATTTCACTCTGTCGATGGCGTTATGGAACATGACGGGCCAATACTCCGGCCAGGTGCCGTGGTCCAATTTTGCGGCGATGGCGATGGCGCTGCTGGTCGCGTTGCCCGTTACGATCGTCTACCTCGCCCTGCAGAAGTATATCGTCGGCGGTCTGACGATCGGCAGCGTCAAGGGCTAGCCGCGCCGTCAGCAAACCTCCACAACCGAGTGTCGCAAATGTGACCCGCAGAGTCCGGTTTCGCAGCCCCGAAGCCGGACTCTTTTACTTTGCCAAACCTCCCCGTCAGTGATAGTATTTGCACAAACCTGGATGGTGGGAACGATCTATCATGCACATCTATCGCGCCGACCTCCGTGATCTGACCGCGTGCCTCACGCTCGACGGCTCTTATGAGACGGAATGCGTTTGGCAGGTGGTGCAGCAGCAAGAGGGCGAGGATGTCACGGCTCGCTTCCGTGTCGTCCAGTTGCCGCGTGCCGTGCGCGTGCGCTATCCCAACTGGAGCGAGGCGTTGCTGGCACACCAGGAGCGCGGCGACATGATCCTGGTGGCGGCACAGGCTGGCGACGTGTGGGGTTACATCGATCAGGAGATGCAGCGCGATCAGGACATCGCGTGGGTGCATCATCTGGTGGTGGCGCCGGCCTATCGCCGGCAAGGGGTCGGTACGACGTTGTTGCAGCGCGGCATCCTCCAAGCCCGCCAGGAAGGCCTGACCCAGGTGATGACAATCGTGCAGAGCAAGAATCATCCCGGCATCAGCTTCTTGCAGCGACACGGGTTTGTCTTCTGCGGATATAATGAGCGGTTCTATCGAAATCACGACATTGGACTGTATTTTGGGCGTGGATTGTAACGTATGGGGGAACTATCGGGCCTGACGTGGTCCGTCGTATTAGCGTTTGTCAACCTCATCCTCTCCTCGGCCATCGTCATCACGGCTTTCTCGCTGCTAGGCTATGTGCTGACACATAACCTGCGCAGCAGCGTGGCCCAGGCATTCAGCGTGCTGCTGGCGTGTGTCTTGTTGGTATACGCCTGCGACATCATCATCCCGCGCGTGGAGAGCGGGCAGGCCGTCGAGGCGTGGCTGCGCGTGCAGTGGATCGGCATCGCCATCGTGCCGGCCGCCTATTTTCACCTCTCCGATGCGCTCCTGCGCAGCACCCGCCACTTCTCGCATCGTCGGCAGATCGCGGTCATGGCCAGCTATCTCATCAGCATTGCGCTGGTGTTCTTGGCGCTCTTCACCAATGCCGTAGTCACCGATGGGGACGTGACGCCGCCGATCAGTCATTTGGAGGCCGGCCCGCTCTTCCCGCTGTTCGTCGCCTACTTCGCGATCACCGCGACTTACGGCGTCTATAATGTTGTGCGGGCACGGCGGCGCTGCCTCACGCCGACCTCACGGCGCCGCATGGCCTATCTGGCTGTTTCGTTTGCCGCGCCGGCGCTGGGCGTTTTCCCCTACGTGATCATCAGCGCTGGCCTGATGGCGGTGATCAGCTCGTCCATCGTGCTGCTTCTGGCCGTCTTCGCGAACATCCTGGTGGGGGCCATGCTGGTCGTCATGGCCTATTCCGTGGCCTACTACGGCGTGCTGACGCCGGATCGCGTGATCCGCCATGATCTGTTCCACTACTTGCTGCGCGGCCCCGTGCTCGGCACGATGGTCATCGTCGTGATGTTGGTGATCCCGCGCGTCGAGTTGATTTTGGGCCTACCGCGCGATACGGCGCTGATTTTCGTCGTCGTCGGCATGATCGTCTTGGGACAGCTCATACTCGGCGCGGCGAAGCCGTATCTCGACCGGCTCATCTTCCGCCAGGATCGCGAGGAGATCGCCTGGATCCAGACACTCGACCGGCGGCTGCTCACCAGCAGCGACTTGCATCAGTTTCTCAACAACGTCCTCATCGGGCTTTGCGAGCTGTTGCGAGTCGACACCGGCTTCGTGCTGGTGCAGACCGCCGAGGGGTTGCGAGTAGAGGTGGCCGTCGGCGATCTCGAGTCGGCGCACCGGTTCGCCGGCCAGCCAGAAGGCCGGGCGGCGTGGCAGGCGCTTGCGCAGGAGCCCGCTGATGAAGAGAGCGAGCCGTACTTTCACCCGAATGGTGATTTCTGGTTTTGCCCACTGCGCAGCGAAGACGACTCTCAGATGCTGGGCCTGCTCGCCGTGCGCGCCCGGAGCGCCATCGTCGAGCTAGAGCCGGCCGAAACCGAGGAGGTCGACCGACTACTAGCGCAGGCCGCGTCCGCCATCGCCGACCGCTACGTCCAGGAGGGGGTCTTCACCACCCTCCAGCGCATCCTGCCCGACCTGGAACGGATCCAGGAATGGCGCAGTGAGCTGCGTTATGCGCCACCGCTCCCGCCGGAGGCCGATCCTCAGCCGGTCGAAACGGATGTGCCGCCGCCGGAAAGCGGCCTGCAGCCGCAGGCGAGCCTGCTCTACACCTGGGTGAAGGATGCGCTGAGTCATTACTGGGGGGGCAGCAAGCTCACCGAAAATCCGCTGGTCGGCCTCAAAACGGTGCAGCGCGCGCTGGCGATGCACGACAACAACCTGCCCAGGGCCGTGCGCGCCGTGCTGCAAGAGGCCATCGACCGCCAGCGTCCGGCCGGCGACCGGAAAATGACCGCGCCCGAATGGTTGCTCTACAACATCTTGGACCTGCGCTTCGTCCAGGGGTTGCGCGTGCGCGACATCGCGGTGCGGCTCTCCATGAGCGAGTCAGATCTGTATCGCAAACAGCGCGCGGCCGTCGCCGAGGTTACCAGGACATTGACAGAAATGGAGGCAGCGATCGAACCCAACGGCAACGGGATGAATGGCCGCGAAAAAGAGGAACTAACAAGCAGCACGTAGCACGCACGATTTGCTGATTTCAGAATTATAGTGTATTTTCTTGTAGGAGGAAGTCGGATGTTGGACGAAGGGTATTGGGAGTCCTTGCTCCGGGACGCGGAAGAAGAGCACGATTCGTGGCAGCCCAAGGGTGATTTAGACGAAGCATTGGGCGAATGGGGCGCCGCCGACGCGGGATCGGAGGCAAGGCGCTGGGCCGGTGCGCCTCAGGAAGATGAAGCGGACTGGGACAGCGCAGCCGTATTGCTGGACAGCGGCGAGCCGGTGACGATCACCGTGACCGGCCATAATCGGGGCGGCCTGCTGGCGAGTTATGGCACCGTACAGGGTTTCATCCCCGCCTCGCACCTGCTGACAGCGCCGCCATCGATGACGCCCATGCAGCGGATGGGCGCGCTGGCGTCGCGGATGGGGGAAACCCTGACGGTCCGCATCGTGGAGATCGACCGGGAGCGCCGCCGGTTGATCCTGTCCGAGCGGCTCGCGCGCCAGGATGGTCAGGTGGACGCGCTGCTGGCCTCGCTCCGACCGGGCCAGCTCTGTGAGGGCCGCGTCACCAATCTCTGTCCCTTCGGGGCATTCGTCGACCTGGGCGGGTACGAGGGTTTGATTCATATTTCTGAGCTATCATGGGGCCGCGTCGGCGCTCCCGACGAGGTCGTGAAGCCCGGCGACGATGTGCAACTGTTGGTACTGGAAGTCAGCCCGGACGAACGCAAAGTCTCATTGAGCCTTAAGCGCCTGCGCCCCGATCCATGGCGCGGGGTCGAGCAGCGCTATCACATCGGCCAGGTGGTCGAGGCCGTCATCACTAATGTCGTCAATTTCGGCGCGTTCGCACGGCTGGAAGAAG
>JALOOE010000406.1 GCA_025454565.1 Anaerolineae bacterium | reverse complement strand
CCGGCCGCACGCCTCCACGGCGCCCGGCACCGCTGCGGCCGGGATGATCAGCACGGCCAGCTCCAGCGGATCGGGCGCTGCGGCGATGTCGGGATAGCACCGCAACCCCAATATCTCGTCGGCTTTGGGGTTAATCGGGTAGATCGGGCCGCGATAGCCGCGTTCCGGGTCGGTCAGATTGCGCATCACGCCGTAGCTGATCTTGGCCGGATCGCGGCTCGCGCCGATGACGGCGACGCCGCTGGGGGCGAAGAAGGGTCTCAGCGATGAGGAAAGAGGTGGCAGATCGGGCATCGTCAACTCCATTGTTGAACAGGAACTGAAGAAACTCAAAGAATATCATCCTCAGCCGGAATACTGAAAATGCCCCGGCGACAGTCAGCCCCGCACGCAAATGTGCGACTGGATAAGTCTTCGAAGCGTACCGGCGCGCGATCCATCGGTCGCCGTCAGGTTAGAATCGCTCGCGCAGTGCGTTTCACGCTGGGACCGGGGTCGCCATCTCCGAGAAGGCACTATAGCGTGCCTGAAGCGATTGCGATGCCAGGGCAATCGCTTCTGCCACCACCGGTCGGGTCAACTCAGGCCGGCTTCTCAGCAATTGGTCTACCGAATAGCCTTTGGCGAGAAAAGTCAATACGGTGTCGACCGGTACAGTTGTCGTATTGGGGATGGCTGTCAACGCACATCACTCCGCCAGCCGCTCCAGGAACTGTCGTACATTCAGGATGGAAACACCGCCATACTGCCCCAAATCCAGAAGATGCAGATTGCCGCTCACAATGAGATCGGCTCGGCCGTCCAGCGCGCAGGCCAAAATCTTCTCATCGGAGGGGTCGGCAGCGATCGCGCCGGTGACATCCGCCGTGCCGGGAACAAGCAGGGCCTCCCGCTGGAGCAGGGCCAGCAATTGTTCGACATCATCGTCAGTGAGATTGTATTTACGCCGGATGCGGTTGTAGTTCAGTGTTGCGCGAGTTTCGGCCAAAATCGCCGGCGAAGTGACCAGCACGAAGCGCCGAGCACGCCATGCATCGAGCGCCTGCGCCGGAACGCCGACCTTCACCAGCAGGCTGCTGACGAAAACGTTGGTGTCAAGCACCACGCGCAGCATCAGTCCTCACCGCTGCAATCGCCTCAGCCACATCCTGATCGACTTCATCCAACGGTAGCTCCGGCAGCCGGTTGCGGATGCGATCCAACACCTCAAAGCGCGCTTCCCGTTCGGCAATCAATAGCTCGTAGGCCTCTGCCGGAATGAGCGCAGCCATCGGTTTTCCAGATCGCTCCACAATCACGGTCTGGCCGCCGTAGCCCACTCGACCGAGCAGATCGGCAAAGTTATTGCGCGCTTCTCGGGCGCCCATCCGAACGATCATCACAACACCTCCAGAGAACTTCATGCCGGAGTATAACATGATAGACGGGTGGTGTCAATTGTGTACACAATGATGACAGTGGCGTCAATCCGTTATTCAGGACTGGGAGTTTTGCCCGCTACCAGGTGGCCGCTCAGGAGGCTCGCCAATACATCCGGCACATCCGTGATGATCGCATCCACGCCCAGCGCGATCATGCGCTGCATGTCGGCCGGATCGTTGACCGTCCACGGTCGCACGGGCATCTTACGCCTGGCCGCCCACGCCATGTAGGCTTCATCGACCATGGGCAATTCCGGGTGCACCGCGTTTGCGCGGCTGTAGCGGAAGGTGAGACCAGCGCGCATCCAGCCGGGCAGATCGGGCGCGGTGAGCAGCGCGCATTCGATCTCCGGCCCGGCTTTTTTGGCGCGGCGCAACGCCAGCGGGTTGAAGGAGCTGATGACGACCTGATCGACCATATCGCGCGTTCGCACCGCGGCGACCACATCCACACCGATGTTGGCTGTGTTCGAGCTAAGCGATTTGAGCTCGATGTTCATCAGCAGCCTGTCTTTGCACAAATCCAACACTTCTTCGAGGGCCGGCAGAGGCGTACCGGCGAACTGTGAGCCGAAATGACTGCCGGCATCGAGGCGCCGCAGCTCGGCGAAGGTGTAGGCGGTGACGCGACCGGAGCCAGTCGTCGTTTTGTCAAGGGTCGGATTATGGATGACGACCAGTTTGCCGTCCGAGCTGAACTGCACATCCAGCTCGATCCCGTCGGCGCCCAGATCGAGCGCGGCCTGGAATGCGGGCAGCGTGTTCTCCGGCGCAACCTTGCATGCGCCGCGATGGGCAAAAATCAGAGGGCGCTTGGCGTCTCGGCGTCGCATGGCATAGCCTCCTCGAACCTAACCTCGTCTCATTTGCTTCGAGAAATCGACCAGACGCAAACCATCCCACAGGTCGATCGGCTTGCCGCCTGCCCATTCACGCGCCTGGCGGGAGATGCCGCCGGTGGTGACCAGCCAGCCGTGGTCGCTGTTCTCGTGTATCAGCGTGCCGTACAGATCGCGCACGGTCGGTTCGCCCACGGTGCCGCGATAGCGTTTGCACTGCACGACACCGTAGCGCGCCTCCGGCCCGGAGACCAGCAGATCGATGCCGTGATCTGCAACCAGTTGGGTGTTTGTCACCCGATAGCCGAGAAGCTGGAAGAGCATCCCCGACCACACCTCGAACTCCGCCGGCTCCAACGCCAGCATCTGCGGGATGGTCTGGATTCGGGTGAAGCGCTTGCGCAGGTCACTCGTGCCTGACGTCCGTTC
Organism: Anaerolineae bacterium; assembly: GCA_025454565.1. Lineage (GTDB taxonomy): Bacteria > Chloroflexota > Anaerolineae > CG2-30-64-16 > CG2-30-64-16 > JALOOE01. The sequence continues at coordinate 962 of JALOOE010000406.1, read as the reverse complement.
GCTGAAGAGCACAGGGCCGGCCAGCAGTGCAAGATTAGCCAGCGCGAAGATCAGCGGCAGCCACCACGGCAGCCAGGCCGGCTGCCCGCTCACCAGCCGGTAGGCGATCAAGGCCGGCCAAATGATCACCAGTGCGGCGGCAGCCGCCAGCCACAGCCAGGGGGTTTCGCCGGGCGGCACAAGCTGCGGCGCGACGCTCCGCGTCATGCTGCCCACGATCCCCTCGCGCTCCAACTGGGTGCGGGCGCGCGCCACTTCGGCGGCGCTGGGCATCCACTCCGGCTCGCCCTCGTTTCGGAACGCGATATCGCCAGGCAGCGTGGCTTCGAACTCGGTCATGCAGGTTCCTCCTGCGCTCTGGCGTCATCCTCGTCGAGACGCGATGCGGCCGGCTTCTGGCCTCCAGCCCGTTCCGGTTGCGTCGCGCTTTGACATGGTTGCGTGGCGAACCATTGGCGTGCCGCGAGCAGATCGAGCACACCAACTTCTGCGGCAAAATGACCTGGAAGCTGCGCAGCAGCCGGCGCCAACCGCTCTCGGATGAGGCTGGCTTTGGCCGGGCCATCGACCACAAGCGTAGTTGCCGCCTCCAGCGCCGCCCAGTCGCCCTCAAAATCAACCACACCGAGCAAAGCCAGGCGGGTCTCATCAGGCGTCAGCGCGGGCGGCGGCCCGGACGGCGTCTTGCCGGTCTGCGGAGCATCAGGTGACACGAGAGCGCCTCCTTGGGCGAGAAAATCAGCAAACCATTATTGGCCGGTCGGTCTCCTGACCGAGCCACGCCATCGACCTTCGACCTTCAACCTTCAACCTTCGACCTTCAACCTTCAACCTTCAACCTTCAACCTTTAACCTTCAACCTTCAACCTTCAACCTTCAACCTTCAACCTTCAACCAGACGGATGATACCACCTGCCGCGCGGGGCGTCAATCTGCGTCCAGTTATTCGCATACGAAAATGC
>JALOOE010000405.1 GCA_025454565.1 Anaerolineae bacterium | reverse complement strand
GAGAATGGCACCCTGGGCATCGTCTTCAACCTCGAAGCCGACAATGTGGGCGTCATCATCATGGGCGAAACCACCGGCATCGCCGAGGGCCAGATCGTCCGCAGCACGGGCCGCATCGTCTCGGTGCCGGTCGGCAACGCGATGATCGGCCGCGCCGTGAACGCCGTCGCCCAACCTGTCGACGGCAAGGGGCCCATCGAGTCGGACAAATTCCGCCCCATCGAGCGCATCGCGCCCAATGTCGTCGTGCGTAAGAGCGTGGACACCCCAGTTCAGACCGGCATCAAGGCCATCGACGCCATGATCCCCATCGGCCGCGGCCAGCGCGAGTTGATCATCGGCGACCGGCAGACCGGCAAGACCGCCCTGGCGATCGACACGATCATCAACCAGAAGGGGCAGGACCTGATCTGCATCTACGTCGCCATCGGCCAGCGGCAGGCCCAGGTCGCGCAGGTGATCGCGACGTTGGAACGCTACGGCGCGATGGAGCATACGGTGATCGTGGCCGCGACCGCATCGGAACCCGCGGCGCTGCAATACATCGCGCCCTACGCCGGCTGCGCCATCGGCGAGGAGTTCATGGAACAGGGCAAGGACGCGCTGATCATCTTCGACGATCTCTCCAAGCACGCCCAGGCCTATCGTCAAGTCTCGCTACTATTGCGCCGCCCGCCCGGCCGTGAGGCGTATCCCGGCGATGTCTTCTATCTGCACAGCCGCCTGCTCGAGCGCGCGGCCCGCATGGCGCCGGAATACGGCGGTGGCTCTTTGACCGCGCTGCCGATCATCGAGACGCAGGCGGGTGACATCTCGGCCTATATCCCGACCAACGTCATCTCCATCACCGACGGCCAGATCTTCCTGGAGAGCGATCTGTTCTACGCCGGCATCCGCCCGGCGGTGAACCCCGGCCTCTCCGTAAGCCGCGTTGGCGGCGCCGCGCAGACGCGGGCGATGAAGCAGGTCGCCGGCCGCATGAAGCTGGAGTTGGCCCAGTTCCGCGAATTGGCCGCCTTCGCCCAGTTCGGCTCCGATCTCGACCCGGCCACCCAGCGCCAGCTCGACCGCGGCCAGCGCATCACCGAGATCTTGAAGCAGCCGCAATATCGGCCGGTGTCGCTGGAAAAGCAGGTGATGGTCTTCTATGCGGTGACCAACAACTACCTGGATAAGGTGCCACTGGACAAAGTCCGAGCCTGGGAAGACGGTTTCCTGCGCTACATGGATGCCGCCCATCCCAACATCGGTCGCGCCATCGCCGCGGCGAAAAAGCTGGACGACACCACGATCGACGGGTTGAAGCTGGCGATCGACGACTACAACACGACTTTCGGTAGTTAGTAGGGGCAGGCCTGGCGCCTGCTCCGATGCGCGCAGGCCTGGCGCCTGTCGGGGCGACCGCCGGTTGGGGGCGACCACAAGGGTCTCCCCTACATGGATATCGGGAATATGTGCGGCTCCCGGAGCTGCATGATCGTCCCCGTGTCTCCCCTACATGGATATAGGGAATATTCATGCCCAGCACACGCGAAATTCGCCGCCGTATCCGCAGCGTGAAGAACATCGCCAAAGTTACCAAGGCGATGGAGACGGTGGCCGCGGCCAAGATGCGCAAAGCGCAGCAGCAGGTGTTGGCGACGCGCCCCTACGCCGAGAAGGCGTGGGAGGTGCTGACCTATCTGGCCCGGCTGCGCGGCGAGGCTGTTGAGCACTCGCTGCTCCGCGAGCGCCCTGTTCACAGGATCGGGCTGCTGCTGATCACGGCCGACCGCGGCCTCGCCGGCGCGTACAACAGCAACATCATCCGCAAAGCGGCCATTCAGATCGACGAGTGGCAGCGCGACGGGAAACAGGTGAACCTGGTGACGATCGGCCGCAAGGGGCGGGATTGGATGGTGCGGCATGGCCCGCCGCTGCGGGCGGAGTTCACCGGCCTGGGCGACCGACCGTCGTCAAACGATGTCGGGCCCATCGCCAGCGTGGTCATCGAGGATTTCATCGCCGGCCACTACGACGCGGTCTATCTTGGGACCACGAACTTTGTGAACACCATCCGCCAGGATCCCGTCATCCGGCAATTGCTGCCGATTGTGCCCGCGCATCCCGAAACCCCGATGGCGCCCGACTACATTTTTGAGCCCAGCCCGGAGGCGATCCTGGATGAGTTGTTGACCGGCTTGACCGAGCTGCAAATCCTGCAAGCGATTTACGAATCGATTGCCAGCGAGCAGTCAGCCCGCATGGTCGCCATGCGCAACGCCACCGACGCAGCCAACGATCTGATGGGCTCCCTGACCCTGACCTACAACAAGGCCCGTCAGGAATCGATCACGAAAGAATTGCTGGACATCGTGGGCGGGGCGAGCGCGTTGACGACGGCGTAGTACGTATTGCGTAGTGCGTCTCCAGGTACGTGGTGTTCTCGCAATACGCAATACGCAATACGAAGTACATGCATCAGAAGTTAGCACACGGAGAGCGAGTATCATGGCTACAAACGGCGCGACCGGCAAAATTGTGCAGATCATTGGGCCTGTGGTGGATGTGGCATTCCCTGAAGAGGAACTGCCGGACATCTACGACGCCCTGGAGATCCCGCTGGATGACGGCGGGAAGCTGGTCTGTGAGGTGCAAGGGCAGCTTGCCGGTAGCTGGGTGCGCGCGGTGGCGATGTCCAGCACCGACGGCCTGCGCCGCGGCATGACGGTCATCGCCACGGGCGACCCGATCAGAGTGCCGGTGGGGCCGAGCACCTTGGGCCGCATTTTCAACGTCCTGGGCACGGCCATCGATACGGCCGATCCGGTGGACGCCGCCGACTTCTATCCCATTCACCGCCTTGCGCCCACTCTGGTCGAGCAGTCCACCAAGGCTGAAGTGTTCGAGACCGGCATCAAGGTCATCGACCTGATCGCGCCGTTCACCAAGGGCGGCAAGACGGCGATCTTCGGCGGCGCGGGTGTAGGCAAAACGGTCGTCATCCAGGAGTTGATCCACAACATCGCCAAGTTCCATTCCGGCTACTCGGTTTTTGCCGGCGTAGGCGAGCGCAGCCGCGAAGGCAACGATCTCTGGCACGAGATGCGCGATTCGGGTGTCATCAGCAGTACGGCGATGGTTTTCGGCCAGATGAATGAGCCGCCGGGCGCCCGCCTGCGCGTCGGTCTGACCGCGGTCACGATGGCCGAGTATTTCCGCGACCAGGGTCGCGATGTGTTGCTGTTCATTGACAACATCTTCCGCTTCGTGCAGGCCGGCTCCGAGGTGTCGTCGCTGCTGGGCCGTCTGCCCAGCGCCGTGGGCTATCAGCCCACGTTGGGCACCGACATGGGCGAGCTGCAAGAACGCATCTGCTCGACCAAGACCGGCTCCATCACATCGATGCAGGCGGTCTACGTGCCGGCGGATGACTACACCGATCCCGCGCCGGCTACCACCTTCGCCCACCTGGACGCCAGCATCAGCCTCGAACGCGGCCTGGCCGAGCAGGCGCTCTTCCCGGCTGTCGATCCGCTCTCTTCCACCAGCCGCATCCTCGATCCGCTGGTCGTCGGCGAGGAGCATTATGCAGTGGCGCGCGCCGTCCAGCGCACGCTCCAACGCTACAAAGACCTCCAGGACATCATCGCCATCCTGGGCGTCGAGGAG
>JALOOE010000404.1 GCA_025454565.1 Anaerolineae bacterium | reverse complement strand
CCAACGGCGGAACTTACCCTTTACGAACCTAAGTGTCGAGCCTAGCAGCCACATCGTTGGAGGGGTGACGCTACGGCTAGTTCAATAGGCGGCGTTAGCGATGGAAATCAACTGGTCTCTCTTCGTCACCATCGGCTTGATCTTCCTGGTTACGCTGATCGGGGCGTATATCCGCTCCAGGATCAAAGATCGTTGCCTGAAGGATTTCGTCGGCTTTCACGTCACCATCGAACGGGAAGACGGCAAGCTGATCTGGGGCATCATGAGCCTGGAATCGACCGGGCTCGAGCTTTCCTACACCGACACGTTTCAGGACGAGAGGCACGTCGAGTCCAGCTATGTGCTGTACGGATCTGAGTACCAGGGCGTGCAGGCCATCTATCGCTATGCCGACAAGCTCTCGGCCTGGGGCCGAAAAAAACGTGATCGGGACATTCGCAGCGCCTTTCACCCCAACATGTTTCGCCGGCTGGCGCGCAGCACGCGGAACTTCTTCAGCACCGCCACCGATTCACTCCAAGAAGTCATCAATGTGCTGCTGGGCCAGTTCCAGAAGGCCGGCAGCCAATTCCTGATCGACGACACCAGCAATTCTCTCAGCAAATTGGGCGAGAAGTACATCGGCGAGATCGGCCACCAGGCAGACCCGCTGCTGGAGAACTACATAGGCCAGCGTGTGGTATTCGAAATCACCGAGGCCGGCGAAGTTCACGAGCACGTCGGCGTCTTCAAGGATTACTCCGCACAGTTCATTGCATTCTTGAACGTACAATATCCCCAACGCCAGGTCGTGCCCTTCCAGATCGAGAAAGATGCACAGACCGATCGGGTTCACGTCTGGACGAAAGCGGGGCAACTGAGCGTCGAGAACCTGAAGGAAGAGCCCCTCTTGTTGCAAACGTTGCGCTGGACGGGACAGGAACGGTTCTTGAATGTGGTTGTTGACGGGGGCGAAAAGGTCGATTTGCACATCGAAGGGGAGTTGACTCAAGCTGAGCTGCATATGCAGGTGGCGCGCGAGCTCGACATGATCGTGCCGCGTTCGCACTGCGTGGTCCGCCATCGGGCCGAATACTACAAGCCGGACGACGTCGGAGATGTCGTCTTCGATATGATCTTCGATCTGGGCACAGCCTTCACCGGTAGCGGCGTCAGAGATGCACGCGAGCGACGCCTGCGCGAGGATCTCGAAAGAAATCCCAAGGATGCCTTGACCGCGTCAAACCTGGCCGCGATCCTGATTCAGAAGCAGGAGTACGATGAGGCCGAAAAACTGCTCAATCAGGCGTTGATCGCCGAAGACTCACTGCCCGACGGCGGGCGGCGGGCGCGCATGCAGTTACGCGAGATCGAGCGCCGCAAGGCCGGCATGAGCGTCGTCCAGCCTGCGCTCCAGGAAGGAGTGGTTGCGCCGGTCGGCGAATACTGTGTGGCCTGTAACGCGCCGATCAAGGGTGTCGGCCGCATGCTGGGCGATCGAGCCTATTGCGAGAAGCACTATCGTCGCGCGGTGCAGGGCCGCAGCGGTACCTGGCAGGCCACCCTCGGCTTGATCGCCGGGCTGCTCGCCTTCGTGGCGCTGGTTTCGCTCATTGCGCCGACCATCGGCGCCGCCGTACAGGGCTTCGGTCTGATCGTGGCGGGGCTGCTTCTGGCGTTGGTGCCTGCCGTCATCTGGCTGATCGTGTTCTATCTCCAAGACCGGCTGGAGCCTGAGCCGAAACGCTACATCCTGGGCGTGTTCGCCCTGGGCGCAGTGTTGTCCGGAACCATCGGGCAACCGTTGATCACCAGCTTCTTCCGCGTCGCCGATTGGGCCAACTTCAGCCTGTGGAGCAAAATCGCCGCCGATATCCTGGTTATCGGCACACTGCAAGCGTTTCTGATCTACGCCGCGGTGCGCTATACTGTCTTCGGCAGCGATGAATTCGACGAGCCGGTCGACGGCGTCATCTACGGCGCGGCCGCCGGTTTGGGTTATGCGACGATGATGAGCCTCAGCTATATCATCGCCCATGGCGGCGTCGATATCGGCGTCGGCGCCATCCGCGTGGCGGTGACGGCGTTGGCCTATGCCAGCTTCGGCGGGGTGTTGGGCTATTTCCTGGGCCAAGCAAAGTTCGCGGATCACAGCCCCTTCTGGCTCCCGGCAGGCGTGGTGTTGACCGCTGTGCTGAATGGCATCGTGGTGAGCGCGCTGAGCATCGTTTCCCGCGCTGGGTTGCAGGCGACACCGCTCAGGGGCTTGCTGCTGGCTGCGGCGATCGCCGCGGTAGTTTTCGTGGTTCTGTTCGCCTTCATGCGGCGCAGCAACCGCATGGTGCTGGCAAAGGCGGCGGGCTGATGGGCTGCATGCAAGCGGAGACGGTGTCATGACCACGATCACGGTAAGCAAAGCATCCTCTCGGGCGGAGCGCATCGCGGCCGCGGAATGGCTGGTATGGTTGACGGTGCTGCTGATGTTGGGCGCAGGGTGGTTCCTGCGTGACCGCATCGAGAGCCGCACAGAAACCTTCCAGCAGGACGGCGTGACGTTGCACTATCCCGCCGACTGGTCGCCGCTCGCGGACGAAGATGATTTCCACATCTTCCACGTCATCGATCCGACTTCGTCCGTGCAATTCCCGACCACTGTTCGCGTGCGTCGGATTCCGCTGGGCGAATTAGGGCGGGGAGCCAGTTCGCTTGGCGATATTGCGCTATCGTGGAGTACGCGCCAGGGTCAGAAGATTCCCATCTACAACGTGCTGCAAATCCAGCCGACGACCGTGGCGCGCCAACCCGCGATTGCCGTCGACTACGCTCATGTGGCCGAGCCAGCGATGGGCGGTGCGGCTGGCAGCGTCCCGGCCGTGGTGCGCGCACAAGATATCCTGGTGCAGAACGGCGACACCATTACCGTAGTGACGTTCGAAGCCAGCACAGACACGTTCCCGCAGGAAGCGGAGCAATGGGAGAAGATCCTGGCATCGCTTGACGTGAAATAGAGGACGCCCGTGAAGACGAAGAGATCCTACTATGCGCTGATCATTGTCCTGATGCTGGTGTCAGCCGGAGCTGCCGGAAGCTCTTCGGCGCAAGGCATCGGCAGAGACACGAAGCAGGGGATGCTGCGCGCTGCCGTCAAACTGATGACTCCATACGAGTTCAGCAAGGATGCGGGCAGCCTCTGTTCCGGCACGATGGTCAACCAGTCCGGTTACATTCTGACCAATTTCCACTGCGTCGGCTATCCTCAGGATGGCGAACGTGATCGGGAATTGGAACGCGCCGGTCTGAAGCCGGGTGACCTGTACAACCGGCAGGGCACATCCATCGTCGCCGTGACGAGCGATCCGCGGCGTTTGCCGGTGCCGACGTACAACGCCCGCGTCGTGGCCGCCGATCCGGAGCTCGATTTGGCTGTCTTGAAGATCACGAGCTATGTCAACAGCAAGCAGGCGCTTCCGAAGGCGCTGCCGCTGGTCACGCTGCCCCTGGCCGATTCCGATGAGATCCAGGCGCTCGACAAGGTGTACGTCATCGGCTATCCCGGCGTCGGCGGCGATTCGGTGACGGCCACCGAGGGGATGATTTCCGGTTTCATTGATGAGGACGAGGATGGCGCGATCGACTGGCTCAAGACTGACGTCCTGATCAACCCGGGCAGCAG
>JALOOE010000403.1 GCA_025454565.1 Anaerolineae bacterium | reverse complement strand
AGTCCATCCCGCAAGAGCGTGGCGCAGGTGTGATAGACGCGCAGGGCGGCAGCCCGGTCGTCGTTCAGCAGGTGCAGCCGCATCAGCAGCCGGTGGCTCGCTTCCTGCAGGGCGTCTTGGCTCAACAGGCGTTGGGCGCAGGCGAGGGCAGCGGGATAGGCGCGCTGCGCTTCGTACAGCTCGGCCAGCTTCGTCAGCGCGCCGGCGTAGAGGGTGCGCAGCCGTTCGCGCTCGACCAGGATCCAGTCGTCGTAGAAGCCCGGCAGCAGGTCGCCGCGGTAGAGGGCGAGCGCCTCCTCACAGGCCGCGATCTTGGCGGCAGGAGAGTCGCTCGTCTCGCCGCGCTGGAGCGCCGCCTCAAAGTCGGCGACATCGAGCGTGAAGGCCGCGTCGCTCTGCCACGCCACCGTCTCGACCGTGAGCGCCAGACAGCGGTCAATCGCGGGCAGCGCCTGGCGCAGCAGATAGAGCAATTTGCGCAGATTGGCGAAGGCTTGCTTTTCCGATGAATCGGGCCAGAAGATGAACGCCAGATGCTGGCGGGAGAGCGTCAGAGTGCGATGCAGGGTCACATAAGCCAGCAGCAGTTGCAGGCGTGCCTGGCTAAAGCCATCGACGGGCTTGCCATCCAGGAGCAGTTGAAACTGGCCCAGCAAGCGCAGCTCGATGCGGCCTGTGTTCGTCGGCCCCGTGCCCAGGTGTTCGCTTGAGCGTTGCTCGACGGTCACCATAGGACCTGTCCCTCATCATCCGGTCAGCCAAACTGAACGCATACCCCGAAAGGAAAACCATTCAATGCACGAAATGTGTCATACGACACCAAAGTCAACAGATGTGGATGCCATCATATCACGGCATCATCGAGCGGTCAAGATACACACAACAAGGGCGCAATCAGGGCGCAACAATGCAGGCTTCATGTGCAGGACTTTCGCTCGGTATGATAAATACCCTATCCTCCGGCCCTTTCGCCACAGAGTGGGAAGGGGAGAAGTCAAAGAGGTCCGAGTGCGGATGTGAATACTGAAAGGGTGTGATTTGACTCGGGTGTATTCAAGGTTAGTTCACGGCGACCATGACCAACTTTGAATGCACCCATTTGGCTCAGAGGATCAGCATCGCGTCGCCGAAGCTGTAGAAGCGATAGCGTTCGCGGATCGCCTCAGCGTAGGCGCGGTCGATCACGCCCTTGCCTGCGAACGCGCTGACGAGCATCAGCAGCGTGGATTTGGGTAGATGGAAGTTGGTGATCATCGCGTCCACCGCGCGGAAGAGGTAGCCGGGCCGGATGAAGAGAGCGGTCTCGCCGGCGAACGCGGCGACAGTCTGCCAGCCGCAGACGACGCCCTCCGGGATCTCGTCGCATGGGCGATAGCCCAGCGCGATCTTCGCGGCGCTCTCCAGCGTCCGCACCACGGTAGTGCCGACGGCGATCACCCGACCGCCGGCCAGTTTCGTCTCGTTGATCGCACGCGCCGTCTCGGTGTTCAGCTCCGCCCACTCGCGATGGATGCGGTGTTCCTCAATGTCCTCGACCTGCACGGGCCGGAAGGTGTCCAGCCCGATATGCAGCGTGACGAACGCCAGCCGCACGCCGCGTTCCCGTAGCGTGACGAGCATCTCCGGCGTGAAGTGCAGCCCCGCCGTCGAGGATGCCACCGAGCCCTCGATGCGGCTGTACACCGTCTGATAGCGTTCGGGGTCGGCCAACGGTTGATGGATGTAGGGCGGCAGCGGCACCTCGCCGGCATCCCACAGCCATTCTTCCACGGGCGGATCGAACGCCACGATCCGGCTGCCGCTCTCGGTCTCGGCCAGGATAGTGGCGGTGATGTCACCAGTGGTCGTGCCGGGATGCTGCACCTGCACGCGGACGCCGGGCCGCAGCCCCTTGCCCCCCACGAGACACTCCCACGCCGCTGCCTCGTGATCTGCCGCGGGCCGCACCAGGAAGATCTCCACGCTGCCGCCCGTCGGCTTCGTCCCGTGCAGGCGGGCCGGGATCACCCGGCTGTTGTTGCCCACCAGCAGGTCGCCGGCGCGCAGATATTCGAGCAGATCGGCGAAACGGCGGTGCGCCAATGCGCCCGATTGGCGATCGACCACCAGCAGGCGCGAGGCATCGCGCGGCTCGATCGGCGCCTGCGCGATCAGCTCTGGCGGGAGGTGGTAGTCGAAGTCGCTGGTTTTCATGCGCGTCACTGCAACAGCCGCTCCAGCGCCGCGCTATCGACAGTCCGCGTGGCGTGCACGGCACGACGCCAACCCAGCACGCGCGGCAGCCCCACCACACCCGCCAACTGCCCGCGCAGTCGGGCTCGCGCGGCATCGCCGCGCCACGCACGGAGCGCGTCCCGGCCGATCTGCGCCTGCGCCTTGACGATACGCCCGAAGTGACGGCGGATGAGGTCGCCGGGCATGTCCTTGGCGATCACCCAAATCGTGTTGCGGCCCACGTAGAAGCTCGCCAGCTTGCCGCCGCCGGTCGCGCTCAGGTGGTGATAGAGTCGGGCGGCCGGCGCGAAGACGGCTACCCAGCCCAATAGTTGCAGCCGCCAGGCCAAGTCGACATCTTCCAGATACATGAAGAGGCGCTCATCAAAGCCGCCGGCCTGCGCCCACGCCTCGCGCCGGTAGGCAACGCCGCCGCCGCATCCGCCGAAGATGGCCCGATCGTCGTCGTATTGGCCGCGATCTACCTCCCACACGCCGCGGTTGTGCGGGATGCCGTCGACGCCCATCACATCGCCGGCGTTGTGCAGCGTATCGCGGCGGTCGAACAGGAGCATCTTGCTGGCGATCGTGCCGGCCTTGGGGTGAGCCGCAGCCATCTCGACCAGCGCAGCCAGCCAGCCCGACTCGGCTTCGGTGTCGTTGTTGAGCATCACCAGCAGGTCGCCGGACGCCACGCACGCGCCGGCATTGCAGCCCGCCGCCAGCCCGCTGTTGCGCGCCAGACGCACGATCTTGACATGCGCATAATTGGCTTGGACAAACGGCACTGAGTCATCCGTGGATGCGTCATCGACGAGGATGACCTCGGTCAATTCTTGCGGGTAGCTCTGCGCGGCCAGCGCGTCGAGGCAGGGCGCCAAGAAGCGCAAGCCGTTGTAGTTGGGGATGATGATGCTGGCCCTCAGGCGACTGAAAGTTGAAGGTTGAAGGTTGAAGGTCGTCATCCTATCCTGCAACCTTCAACGTGTAACCTGCAACCGCCAGGTACTCCGCCAGCGCCTCTTGCCACGGTCGGAGGGTCAGCCCGAGTGCGCTGCCGTTGGTATTCGCCAGGATGGCATGCAGGGGAGGGCGGGAGGGTCGCGGCCACTCCGCGCTGAGGATCGGTGATACTTGCAGGTCAGCCCTGCCCGTGAGTCGCATGATTTCCCGCGCAAACTCGAAACGGGAGCAGAAACCGGCATTGGTCAGGTGATAAATGCCATAGTGACCGGTCGCGGCCAGCCTGGCGACGACCGCAGCCAGGTCAGGCGCATAGGTGGGATTGCCGAATTCATCGGCTGCTACGCGCAACCCACCGATCCCGTCGGCTGCCGTCAAGATCTTCGTCACGAAATTGTTGCCGCCTGGCCCGAACAGCCACGCGATGCGTACGATGTAGGAGCGTCCAGCCAACAGATCGCGCACAATCTCTTCCCC
>JALOOE010000402.1 GCA_025454565.1 Anaerolineae bacterium | reverse complement strand
CGCGGAACTGGAATGGCCGATCGACATCCTGATCGCCGTGGTCTGGGTCTCCTATGCAATCGTGTTCTTCGGAACGATCGCCAAGCGCAAGACGCCGCACATCTATGTGGCCAACTGGTTCTTCGGCGGCTTCATCCTGACCGTGGCGCTGCTGCATATCGTCAATAGCGCCGAGGTTCCGGTCTCGCTCTGGAAGTCCTACTCGGCCTACCCGGGCGTCCAGGACGCCATGGTGCAGTGGTGGTACGGACACAACGCGGTCGGCTTCTTCCTCACCGCCGGATTCCTCGGGATGATGTATTACTTCGTGCCCAAGCAGGCCGAACGCCCGGTCTATTCCTACCGGCTGTCCGTGGTGCACTTCTGGGCGCTGATCTTCACTTACATGTGGGCCGGCCCCCACCATCTGCACTACACCGCGCTGCCGGACTGGACGCAGTCGCTCGGCATGGTTTTCTCCCTGATCCTGCTGGCCCCGTCCTGGGGAGGCATGATCAACGGCATCATGACCCTGTCCGGAGCCTGGCATAAGCTGCGCGACGATCCGATCCTCAAGTTCCTGGTGACCTCGCTGGCCTTCTACGGCATGTCCACCTTCGAGGGACCGATGATGTCGGTGAAGACCGTCAATGCGCTCTCGCACTACACCGACTGGACCGTGGGCCACGTGCATTCCGGCGCGCTCGGCTGGGTGGCGTTCATCTCCATCGGCTCGATCTACTACCTGCTGCCGCGGCTGTTCGGCGAGAAGCAGATGTACAGCGTCAAGCTGATCACCGCGCACTTCTGGATCGCTACCATCGGCGTGGTGCTCTACATTGCCTCGATGTGGATTGCCGGGGTCATGCAGGGCCTGATGTGGCGAGCGACCAACCCGGACGGAACCCTGACCTACTCCTTCGTCGAGAGCGTCAAGGCCACGTACCCGTACTGGACGATCCGCTTCATCGGCGGCGTGATGTTCCTCACCGGCATGCTGATCATGTTCTACAACATGCTGAAGACGGTCGCCGGCAAGAAGGCCTACGACGCGCCGGTGGTCGCGCCGGTCGCCCAACACGCTTGAGGAGAAGAAAATGGCACAGACAGGCCACGACTTTATCGAACGTAACGTAGGCTGGATGATCGTGCTGACCCTGCTGGTGGTGTCTTTCGGGGGGTTGGCTGAGATCGTGCCGCTGTTCTTCCAGAAATCGACCACGACGCCGGTCGCAGGCCTCAAGCCTTACGACGCGGTGCGGCTGGTCGGCCGGGACGTCTACATCCGCGAGGGCTGCTACAACTGCCACTCGCAGATGATCCGGCCATTCCGCGCGGAGACCGAGCGCTACGGCCACTTCTCGGTCGCCGGCGAGTATGTCTACGACCATCCGTTCCAGTGGGGCTCCAAGCGCACCGGTCCCGACCTGGCGCGCGTGGGCGGGCGCTACTCGGACGAATGGCACCGCGTGCACCTGATCAATCCGCGCGACGTGGTGCCCGAGTCGAACATGCCGGCGTTCCCCTGGCTGGACCGGCCCGCCCGCTCGGACGACATCGAGGCCAAGATGCAGGCCTTGCGCAGGGTCGGTGTCCCTTACTCCGACGAAGACGTGAAGGGCGCCAGGAAGGCGCTGGAAGGCAAGTCCGAAATGGATGCCCTGATCGCTTACCTGCAGGGCATGGGCACCGCGCTGAAGCAGGTGAAATAGGCCATGGACATCAACGATCTGCGGTCCATTCACACCGTGCTGTCGTTCCTGTGCTTCGTGATCATCGCGGTGTGGGCATTCAGCGGCGGCGTGAAGCGGCGCTTCGAAGAAGCGGCCAATCTGCCTTTCACGGAAGAAGATGAGCCGATCGTGTCCGAGGGTGCACGGTCGCGGGGGACACAATCATGAACGAATTGGTCAAGACCGAATTTTTCAGCGAGTTCTGGACGTTCTACATCTCCGCAATCACGCTTGCCGGCATCGTCGGCTGCGCGGTGCTGCTCAAGCTGAACAGCATCAAGCCGACGGCCGGGGCGGTCAAGCTCCACGGCCACACCTGGGACGAGAATCTGCAGGAGTACAACCATCCGCTTCCGCGCTGGTGGTCCTACCTCTTCTACATCACTGTCGTCTTCGGGCTGGTTTATCTGACGCTCTATCCCGGGCTGGGCAGCTTCAAGGGCGTTCTGGGCTGGAGCGCGGTGGGGCAGTACTTCAAGGAGCGGGACGCGGCCGACGCCCAGTTCGCGCCGATCTTCGACAAGTACATGAAGATGCCGGTGGCGGCGGTGGCCGCTGATCCGGACGCGAAGGCGATGGGCGAGCGCATGTTCCTCACCTATTGCGCGATGTGCCACGGATCGGACGCCAAGGGTGCCAAAGGATTCCCGAACCTGCGAGACAAAGACTGGCTTTACGGTGGCACGGCGCAGGCGATCGAGACCACCGTCCTTGACGGGCGCAATGGCGTGATGCCGCCGGGAATGGTGCAAGGGGCGCAGGTCAACGAGGTGGCGAACTATGTCCTGAGCCTGTCGGGCGCCAAGCACGACGCGGCCCTGGCGGCAAAGGGCAAGCCGTTGTTCGAGACCGTCTGCGCGGCCTGCCATGGCCCCGACGGCAAAGGCAACCAGCAGATCGGAGCGCCGAACCTGACCGACGGCATCTGGCTGTACGGCAGCAGCGAGAAGACCATCGCCGAGACGATCACCAAGGGCCGCAACAACCGCATGCCGGCGTTCAAGGAATTCCTCGGCCCGGCCAAGGTACATATCCTTGCCGCCTATGTGTACGGACTCGGCGGCGCGATGGAGGCGGAGCCGGCTCCGCCTCCGGCGGCAGCGGCTCCCGCCGGCGGCCCGTCCGCCAAGCTGTATTTCGACAGCGGCAAGGCAGACCTGCCAGGCGATGCCGCGGCGGCGCTCCAGGCTGTCGTTGACTTCGCCAAGGCCAACGCTGCGGCCAAGGTGGCCATTTCGGGCTTCCACGACGAGACCGGCAACCAGGCCGCGAACGAGGAACTGGCCAAGGAGCGTGCCAAGGCAGTGCGCGAAGCCCTCAAGGCCGCCGGAGTCGCCGAGGACCGCGTCGAGATGCGCAAGCCGCAGGTGACCGGTGGCGGCGGCGACAACAAGGAGGCGCGTCGCGTCGAAGTCAGCGTCATCTGAACGAGGCGGATCGGCGCTCGGCGCCCCCAGCCCCATCAGGCTCCCCGGCCGCGGCCGGGGAGCCTTCCGCAGCATCCTCCAGAACTAGTCATTGATCATGTCCCGGCCCCCGTCAGGAAAGGACGACAAGCCCGCTGCGGCGACCGCCGCCGTCCAGGAGGAGTCTCTCTACGAGGTTCGCAAGAAGATCTACCCGCGGGCGGTCTCGGGATGGTTCGCGCGCTGGCGCTGGACCCTGGTCTGGATCACGCAGATCCTGTTCTACGGGCTTCCCTGGCTGCAGTGGAACGACCGCCAGGCGTTGCTCTTCCATCTGGTCGAACGCAAGTTCTACCTCTTCGGCTGGGTCTTCTGGCCGCAGGACGTGTTCTACCTGGCGATCCTGCTGATCATCTCGGCCTACGCCCTGTTCCTTTTTACCGCCATCGCAGGCCGCCTGTGGTGCGGCTTCGCCTGTCCGCAGACCGTCTACACGGAGATCTACCTGTGGATGGAGGAGAAGATCGAAGGCGACCGGAAC
>JALOOE010000401.1 GCA_025454565.1 Anaerolineae bacterium | reverse complement strand
ACTTCGTGTACTCGCGCAAGCCTAACCCGGCAATCCTCGCTGAGGATGTATGGCGCCCGGAGCAGGCGCAGAAGGACCTGGTGGAGTTCCTAGATGTCACCCGGGGCTTCTCCATCGAGATCATCCTGAAGGACATCTCCACGCTGCGCTACCGCCCCCAGCGCCTCTGGGAGTGGGAGAAGATCGCGATGGAGACCGTCGAGCGTTACGCACCTTGAGACGCGCATCCGTCGAGCAACGCTGGGATGCGTGATCAGTGGGAGGAGAAACGTGAAAGCAGAGATACGCCTTTCAGCGCATGAGGCCGCATCGGCGGCGGCGATCCAGCGCGCCATCGATGGCCTCGGTTCCGCAGGCGGACGGGTCATCCTGCCTGCCATCGAGCTGCTGCTCGACCGCGGCCTGGAGCTGCGCTCCGGTGTGGAGTTGGTCGGGCAGGGAGGACAGACGGTCTTGCGCAAAGCTCCAGGCCGGGTCTACCCGCTCTCCGGTTACCACAATTATGGCATGATGGATGCGCCGCTGCTCTTCACGGAGGGGCTGGAACCAGGGATGACCGTCGCCATCAGAGATGATCGGCACGGCGGCTTCTTCGAAACGTTTGCGCGGATCACGTGGGTGGAGAATGGCTGGGTGGGTGTTGACTGCGGCCTGCACTCCGACTACCACGACGATCTGCACCCGGTTCTGGTCACTGCCTTCCCACTGATCTACGGACTGGAGGTGCATGACGTGGCCGTGCGCGGCCTGACCCTCGACGGCAACCGCGGCGAGCAGCCCGAGGGCATCGGCGGCTGCCGCGGAGCCGCGGTCTATTTCCTGAAGAGCCGGGGACTGACGGTGGAGGATGTGCAGGAAAGCGGCTTCCTGGGTGAAGGATTAGGCTTCCAGATGTCGAGCCAGGTGACTATCCGCGATTGCCGCTTTGCCAACAACGCTGGCAACGGTTTCCACCCCGGCGCCGGCAGCACCGCCGCGACTTTCGAGAGGTGCGTGGGCGACGGCAACGACGCCGCAGGCTTCTTCTTCTGCGTGCGCGCCAACCACATCACCGTGCGCGACTGCACGTTCACCAACAACCGCGCCTGCGGCATCTCGGTGGGCACGCGCGACAGCTTCAACCGTATCGAGCGATGCAGGGCGGAGGAAAACGCCGGCCCCGGCATCCTCTTCCGCGATTGCCGCCGCCCGGTCGAGGTGGAGGCGGTGCAGGTGAGGGACTGCCGCATCATTGCCAACGCCTGGGAGAGCGGGCGCGCGCAGGTTGACATCCTCGGCGACGCCCACAACCTGGCCCTCACGGGCAACACGATCATCGGACGGGACGAGCCGCAACGAGCGGGCATCTTCATCGCGCCAGCGGCGACGCACATCTGGCTGAACGGCAACACCATCGAGGGCTGCTCGCCTGAGGTGATCGCGCTCGAAGGAGCGCTGGCAGCGCAAGCGCCGGAACTGGCCTGCGGGGCCGAAGCCGCGCAACCGATCCATGCCCGGCACCTGCCGGGGTATCAAGAAACCACATAGCATAAGGAGAACGAAACCGATGTCATACGCAGACGGCTGGGCCGCCATGAACCTGGAAATGCCGGCGCGCATTCCCCACACTGAATACTCGTTGGAGGGACACTGGGAGCTAGTCAAGTCCGTGACCGGCATCGAGGCCTCGCCCCTCAGCCCTGACGCGCTGAAACAACAGGCCGCTTTTGCGCTCTACAAGGCGTGGAACTTCGATTTTCGCTGGTCGACCCTCATCGGCGGAGATGAGTTCGGCGAGATCCAGACCGATATGGGACACGCTGTTTACGCCGCTGGCGGCGTCGATTGGCGCGACACCATCCATTGCCCGTTCAAGACGCCCGAGGAGGTGCTTGCCTTCGACCCCTGGGAGGTCTACGGCCCGCGCGATAAAGCTGTGCTCAGGCGACGTTTTGAGGAGCACTATCGGCGGCAGGCTCAGGAGACGCCCGACATGATCACGATGACTGGCATCTACACCACCGTGATCTCCGGACTCATCGCCATCTTCGGCTGGGACATGCTGCTCCTGGCAGCCGGCGTCGATCCCAAGCGCTTCGGCGAGGTCGCCAACCGCTACGCCACATGGATTCAGCAGTATTACGATGCCCTGGGCGAGGCCGACGTGCCTGTGGTGATGGTCCACGATGACATCGTGTGGAGCCAGGGGCCGTTCATCTCGCCCAAGTGGTACCGCGAGTATGTCTTCCCCAACTACAGGCGGCTCTTCACGCCGCTGCTGGATTCGGGCAAGAAGGTGATGTACACTTCAGATGGCGATTACACCAAGTTCATCGACGACATCGCCGGCTGCGGTGTGCACGGCTTCGTGATGGAGCCGTTCACCGACATGGCGTACATTGCCGAGAAGTACGGGAAGACGCACGTCTTCATCGGCAATGCCGATACCCGCATTCTGCTCTCCGGCGATCGGCCCGCCATCCGCGCCGAGGTGGAACGCTGTATGGCAATCGGCAAGAGCTGCCCGGGCTTCTTCATGGCGGTGGGCAACCACATCCCCTCCAACACGCCGGTGGAGGCGGTGCTTTACTATGAGGAAGTCTACGAGGAATTGAGCAAGCGTTAGCGACCTCTCGACGACTGTTCTCTGCTCAACATCGAGCGCGGGGATGGAGGCAGGCTATGGGAGATTGGCGTCACATTGCCAACGGGCGGGTGATCCCCACCGAAAGCTACAGCGACCAACCTTACATCGTCAAGACGGCGGATGGGGCGTGGCTCTGCGTGGTCACCACCGGAGCGGGCATCGAGGGCGCGGGCGGGCAGCATGTCATCGCGCTGCGCAGCGTCGACCAAGGCCGCAGTTGGTCAGCGCCGGTGGACATTGAGCCGGCTTCTGGCCCTGAGGCCTCCTATGCCGTCCTGCTCGTCGCGCCCGAGGGATGCCCCAACGCCGGACGCATTTTCTGCTTCTACAACCACAACACCGATAACGTGCGCGAGGTCATCTCCGATCGGTGCACTTGGATCCCCGACGGCATCTGCAAGCGGGTGGACTCACTGGGCCACTTTGTGATGAAGTTCAGCGACGACGGCGGGCGCACGTGGTCGGCGGAGCGCTACGATTTGCCGATGCGGATGATGGCGATCGACCGACAGAACGCCTACGGCGGCAAGCTGAGGTTCTTCTGGAACGTGGGCAAGCCCTTCATCTATGGAGGCTCCGCCTTCGTCTCACTGCACAAAGTCGGCGGCTTCGGCGATGGCTTCTTCACCCGCTCGGAGGGCGTGCTGCTGCGGAGCGCCGACCTGCTCGCCGAGCGCGATCCGGCCCGTGCGGCATGGGAGACCCTTCCCGAGGGCGAGGCTGGCCTGCGCACCCCACCCGGCGGCGGCCCCATCGCCGAGGAGCAGAGCTACGTCGTGCTGAGCGACGGCTCGTTCTACTGCGTCTACCGCACCATCGATGGCCACCCGGCGTGCTCCACCAGCCGCGATGGCGGGCGCACCTGGTCGACGCCGCACTACCAGACCTTCGCCGATGGGCGCCCGATGAAACACCCTCGCGCCGCCAACTTCCTCTGGCGCTGCGCCAACGGCAGGTACCTCTACTGGTTCCACAACCACGGCGGGCGCTTCATCCGCGAGAACCCGCGCCGCCGCACCATCGCCTACGAAGACCGCAATCCGGTG
>JALOOE010000400.1 GCA_025454565.1 Anaerolineae bacterium | reverse complement strand
GCTCCTGCCTCACGCCCACGCCCGGCGCAGAGTCACCTCACCGTTGCACGTCCGCCGATCGGGCGGCGCGTCGGCCGGGATGCCGCGCACGTCAGCCTGCACGAAGTAGCGTGCATCCGATTTGATCGTTGGCAGGTCGAGACGCACGTCGTTCCACGCCTCGTAGCGGCCGATGTGCGGCGGCGGCGGGCTATCGCCATAACCGTACGATTTCGGCTCAACCCGAACCACTTCGCGCTCGCCCAACTCGTCCGTCTCCCGGAAGGAGACCATCAGGATGTCCAGCCCATACGCGCCGCCCAGGAAGCGGAACATGACCCGGTAGGGGCCGGGCCCAGCCAGGAGATCGGTGACATCGAAGCGCAGGGTCGCATCGAAGGTTGGGGATTCCCCAGCGACGAAGTTCGCCGCAGTCCAGCCGCCGATGCGGCGGTCGCGGCAGGCCGGTCGCGGGTCAGCGATGCCCAGCGCGGCCGCCACGCGATAGGCTTCCGTCACCACCTGGGCGAAGACCGACATCGTCTCCTCGAAGCGGTGTTGCGGTTTCGCCGGCGTCTCAGGGTAGACGAGACAGCCCCACGTCCATAGCCCACGGACGACGGCTTCGGCGGCAGCGTCCAGCGCGGCGAGGAGTGTGGCGAGTGAGAGAGCGAGGGAATGCGAGGACGGGAGACGCAGCCCGTCGGAGAGGGCTTTCAGCGCCTCAAGGAACAGATAGGAATGGAGCACGACCTGCGACTCGGCCACGCAGGCGGGCTCCCCCAACTCGTGTGCCAGAGCGAGCGCGTCGCGGGCGGCGGCGATGTTCTGAGCCAGGCGCTCGGCAGAGGGGATTTCGGCCAACAGCCCTTGGCCGAAGCTAAGCGGCGCCGATCCGTCGAGGATGGTCTTGGCCGGATCCCAGAACAGGCGCATCGGGAAGCGAGAGCCGGCAAGATCCCAGCCCAGTGGGCCGATCAGACCGGCCCAGCGAGCGAAGCCCTCGACATCGGCCATCCCCTGACGCGCGGCCCAGGCACGCGCAAAGGCGTGCTCATCGCGGCCGTCGGCATTCCACGACCACTCGGCCAGACCGGCCACGTTGAAATCCCAGAAACGGTTCGATGGGGTGGCGTAGCCCGTGACACTGCGCAGACCTTTGCCGACGAACTCCCGCATGCGCGCGCGGATGAACTGCGGGCCGGTGAACGGGAAGACCGTGCGCCACGAGTTATCGACTTGCGGATAGACCCCCAGCCAGCCGCCGCGGCCGATGTAGTCTTCCAGCAGCGGATAGATCATCGGTTGGTGCGATGAGTCATAGGTGTGCGTGCCCGAGTAATACGTCGCGCCCATGTCCGGCGGCACCTCGGCCAGCACCTGGTCGTTGACCGGGTAGCTGCCCTGGCTCAGCAGGATGCGCAGCGCGAAGCCGGGGTGCTGCGCCTTGATCAAGCGATACGCGGCCGCCAGCAGGCGCGTTTCCAGCACGTAGGTATTTTGCCCTCTACAGCCGTCGCAGAAGCAGGGCACGCCCTCTTCGGTCAGCCAGATGTTCAGTGCGTCGGTGTCCAGCGCCGCGATGATTTCGCCCATCAGTTCGGCCAGGAACTCCGCAGCGGCAGGATTCGAGAAGCAGATGGAGGGTTTGTAGTCGGGGGGCAGCGGCTCACTCGGGTCAGGCGCACCCATCAGTTCGGGCCGCCATTGGAACAGGTTCGTGGTTTTGCCCAGATCACCGAGATGCGGCACGTAGGGCAGCGCCTTTACCCCCAGCGCCCGCGCCTCTTGGTCGATGGGCGGAGTGATGCGCGTCAGGCGCAGCTTGCCATGCTCGTCGAACCCCGGCAGCACGCCCACCTCGACCAGGTTCATTTTGAGCGGCGCCGTGTGGTCGAGATCCCAGGCGGCGTTGCCGCCCCACGCACCGCGCTCGGCCAGGTCGGGCCAATCGAGGATAGTCGCCAGCGGCACCTCGACCTCAGCCGGGCCCTGATCCGAGACATTGACGCGGATGAGCTGCGCCAGCGTGCGGGCAGCATACAGGACGCCGACTCCCGTCGTGCCGGCTAGCTCGAGGCCATGCTCGACAGGACGGATGCGATAGGACTGGGCGGCATTGGGTAGCGCAAGCAATTCGCCGTCGTCGGGCAGGACGGTGAGGCGGAGGGCAAAGGCCAAGGATGAGGTCAAGGCTGAGGTTGAGCCAGGGATGGCTTCCTGCAACACTCGGCCGGCTGTGCAGACCGTAGCATCCTCAGACGGCGCAATGATAGCGATATGGTCGGCCGACAGCCAGCGGGTTCCGGTGATGCTGGCCCGCTTTGGCAACGGGATGACGCGTTCGAGCAGCGCGTGCTGCATTTTGACATAGGTTGAGGTCATTCGGTTCAGTTCTCCGGTAACTCGGCCAGGTGACCGGCCACAGCTAGACGCGTGGCGCGATTGTGAGCAACTCGATGATCTGCGCCACATTGCGGATGATGTGGAACGGATCCTTGACCGGCAGCGCGACCACGCGCTGCTCCGGCCGGCCCTGCCGGTCGCGAATCTGGATCCACTCGCCGATTTCGGGATCGGGATTCGGGAAGGTGCGGAAGGTATAGTCAAAAACCTGCCGGTAGAGCGTCAGAAACGCGTCGTCGCCGGTGAGCCGCCAGGCCAGCAGCGTGGTGTAGAGCGCCTCGGAGTGGACCCACCAGAGCTTGCTGCCCCAATCGGCCAGCACCTTCTGCGCCATTCGTTCATTTTCCATCCCGGCAACGCGCTCGCCTGGCGAGCCGCCAGCCTGCGGCGGGCCGCCGGTCTGATCCACAAAGAGCAGCAGTCCGCCGAATTCCTGATCCCACCCCATCTGGAATGCGCGTTTGGCGACCTGGGCCGCCTTGAGGATGAGAGCCTGCGACGTGCCGGACACATCGCTCCGCCGCGCCTGGTGCAGCACGAACCACATATCCTCGATGGTATGCCCTGGGTTGATGTAGCGCCCCAACACGCTATCGGGGATACACTCATTCCAGCTATTGATCATCTCGTGCACCAGATCGCCTTCACATACGAAGTGGGTCATGATCTCGTGCAAACATAGATCGGCGATCTGGTTGGCCGCGAAGGCCTCGTCGGACATCCCCAGCGCTTCCAGCCCCGCCGCCATCTCCTGCGAGGTGTTGAGCAGGATCATCGGGATGCCGTGGGCTTTGTAGCCGATGGGGATCGGGTACGGTTCTGTGTGAAAGTCGCCCGTCCGGATGCGCTCGTTCACCGAGCGGTAGAGCCGATGGGCAAACGCCAGCGCGGCCCGATCGCCGCTGGTTGCGGCATAGCGCGCCAAGCCGAGGACCACGAAGCAGTCGGCGTAGATGCTGCTGTCGAGCGGCATCCCGTCAGCCTGGGGCTTGGGTGCGCCTTCCCGAGTCATCAGGAAGGCGCACCTTTCGCCGGCCAGCAGGCAGTGCTGCATCAGAAAGTTCGCACCTGAACGGGCGAGGGCCAGGTAGCGCGTCCGTTCTGCAGGTGTGAAGATGTTCATGCCTGCCAACTTGGCCCACACCCAAACCATGCGCCCTTGCGACCATGTGAATTTGTCGCGGCTCAGCAAGGTCCGGCCTTCGTTGTCGAAGCAGGTGAAGAAGCCGCCGTATTCCTCGTCAATCGATCGGCTGAGCCAGAAAGGCAGCAGGGTCGATTTGAGGTG
>JALOOE010000399.1 GCA_025454565.1 Anaerolineae bacterium | reverse complement strand
ATGGATGTCTAGTGTAAAAATCAGTAGGCAAAGGGATTGACACGAGGCCCGAATCGTGATACTCTATCACTGAAATGTTTCGCAAACCCCCTTACCCTTTCTGAAAGGCCGCATGGATGGGTGCAGAGAAGCCCCGCCCCAACCTCAATGACGTGGCCCGGCTCGCCGAAGTCTCAGCGGCGACGGTATCTCGCGTCCTGAACCAGACCGCTCCCGTCAGCGCCGCCGTCCGAGAGCGCGTTCTCGCGGTGGTTAGCGATCTCGGCTATCAGGCATCACGTACCTCGGCTGCGTTCGCGCTCCGACGAGACGAGGCGGAGTGCCTGCGAATCCTGATCGGGCAGTCGGTCAGCGGGATCATCGCCTGCGGTTCCCGGTTGCCGCCCGATGAGCTCACCACCATCCGGCGCCACATGGACACGCCAATGGTGGTGATCAACCATTGCGTCGATCTGCCGAAGGTCGGCTGCATCATGGTGGATCTGGAGACCGGCGTCTACCGTGCGGCGCGGCATCTGCTCGACCTGAATCACACACGCATCGCCTTCTTGCCGGGACCCGCGGCCTCGGAAACGTCGCAGCGACGGCGACGCGGCCTGGAAGCCGCCCTGGTCGAGGCCGGTCTGGCCCTGAGACCGGAGTGGTGCCCGGCGAGCTTCCCGGATGTGGATGGCGGCTTCCAGGCGATGAGCGCCATCCTGGCGCTATCCCCTGCGCAGCGGCCGACCGCCG
This sequence comes from Anaerolineae bacterium, assembly GCA_025454565.1. Taxonomy (GTDB): domain Bacteria; phylum Chloroflexota; class Anaerolineae; order CG2-30-64-16; family CG2-30-64-16; genus JALOOE01. The sequence continues at coordinate 3,256 of JALOOE010000399.1, read as the reverse complement.
TGATCACGCACAACGACCTGATGGCGTTGGGCGTCTTGCACGCCATCCGCACGCATCACTTGCACGTGCCGGAAGATATCTCGGTGATCGGCATCGACAACATTCACATGGCCGCACACGCCAACCCGCCGCTGACCACCCTATCGCCCCCCAAACATCGCATGGGACGCATGGCGATGCAGATGTTGAAGCGCCTGATTGATGGAAAATCGGCGCCCGACCCGGGCTACACGCTCGTGGAATGTCCGCTCATCGTCCGGGAATCTACCGGACTCGCCCCTGGCAGCAATGGCCGCCACGCCAGCGAGAGATCGGGCGAAGCTGTCTGATCGACTCTGCAGAAGGGAGGTGATTCGTCGCAATCTACCACGATCGAGCATTCCGACTTCACCATTGACACTCAGGAGGAAAGATGAACCGCAAGATGTGGGTGACGCTCGTCAGCGTCCTGGTGATCCTCTCCTTTGTCTTAACAGCGTGTGGCGCGCCCGCGCCGACCGCCGCCCCTGCGGCTCCAGCCAAGGCGGAGCCGACCAAAGCGCCGGCAGCGGAGCCGACCAAGGCCCCCGCCCCCGCGCCGACCAAAGCCCCGGAGCCGACCAAGGCCCCCGAAGCCGCCAAGGCAGCGGAGCCGACGAAGGCCGCCGCGGCGCCGGCGCCCGCCGGCAAGTACACCGAAGCGCCCATGCTGGCTGAGCTGGTCAAGGCCGGCAAGCTACCGCCTGTCGAGCAGCGCGTCTCGGCTGATCCGTTGGTCGTCAAAGCCCTGGAGGAGATCGGCCAGTACGGCGGCACCTGGCGTCGCGCCTGGAAAGGCCCGGCCGACTTCCATGCCTATGGCCGCCTCAACTACGATCCGATCCTGCGCTGGCCGCGCAACCCAAAGGATCCCATCCAGCCCGGCCTGGCCTCGAAGTGGGAGTTCAGCCCCGACGGCAAGTCGATCACGCTCTACTTCCGCAACAACCTGAAGTGGTCGGACGGCAAGCCCTGGACGGTGGACGACATCATCTTCTGGTGGGAAGACATCGAGCTCAACACCGAGCTGACCAGGGCGCCGCACGCCGAGTGGGTGGTCAACGGCAAACCGATGACCCTCAAGAAGATCGACGACTATACCATCCAGATGAACTTCGACGGTCCGAACGGCCTGGTCGAGCGCATGTTGGCGTTCCACGGCAACCAGTGGCCGCTGAACTTCGAACGCTTCGGCGCGTTCGCGCCCGCACACTACCTGAAGCAGTTCCATCCGAAGTATAACAAGGACGTCAAGGACTTCAAGCTCTTCAACGAAAAGGCCGACGATCTGAACCCGGAGCGGCCCGCGATGACGCCCTGGACAGTCAAGACCTACAAACCCGGCGATCCTAAGCTGATCGCCGAGCGCAACCCGTACTACTGGAAGGTGGACGAGAAGGGGCAGCAGTTGCCGTACATCGACCAGGTCGAGTTGTCGCTGGTCGAGAACAACGACGCCATTGCGGCCAAGGCGCTGGGGTGCGAGATCGACATGCAGTTCCGCAGCATGGATCTGCGGAAGTTCCCGCTCTTCAAGGAAAACGAGAAGAAGTGCGATTACCGTCTTTTCCGCTGGGCGTCGGCAAGCGGCACCAACCTGGCACTCTGGCCCAACCAGAGCTATGCTGAAGACCCGGTGCTGCGCGACATCTTCCAGAACAAGGACTTCCGTATCGCGCTCTCGCACGCCATCGACCGGAAGAAGATCAATGCGATCGCTTATCTGGATCAGGGCGTGATCCGTTCGACGATGGTGGTGCCCGATTCCACCTTCTACGTACCGGAGGTCGAGAATATCTACACCGACTACGACCCCAAGAAGGCCGCCGAATACCTGGACAAGGCCGGTCTGAAGTTGGGGCCGGACGGCAAGACCCGCCTCCGCCCGGATGGCAAACCACTGGAAGTCACCATCGAGACCGAGCGCACCGGCTCTGACCTGGATGCGCTCCAGTTGATCACCGAGAACTGGAACGCCGTGGGCGTCAAGACGGCGCTCAAGAGCATGACGCGCGACGCGTACTGGCCGCGCGCCACCGGCAACCAGGTGCAGATCTCCGTCTGGGGCACCGATCGCGCCCTGGAGCCGTTCGTCGATCCGGTCTACATCTTCCCGTTCGACGAGCGATCATGGATGGCCCCGGCGTTCGGCGTCTGGTATAAGACGGGCGGCAAAGATGGTGTCAAGCCGACCGGCAAACTGGCCGAGGTGCAGGGGATGTTCGATCAATTCAAGGCGACCATCGATCCCAAGAAGCAGGTCGAACTGGGCAAGCAGATGGTCAAGACCGCCACCGAAGAAGTCTGGACCATCCAGACGGTCGGTATGTCGCCGGTGCCCGTGATTGTGAAGAACAACTTCCGCAACGTGCCGGAGAAGTTCACGCAGGACTGGATCATCATGTCGCCGGGCACGCTGGACCCGAGCCACTTCTTCTTCAAGAAGTAGATCGGTCAGACAAATAAGGTAGACCTGACAGGTTTCCGAAACCTGTCAGGTCTTGGGGGGAGCCGACCATGCTCGCATTCATCATTCGTCGTCTGCTGGCGATGATCCCGACCCTGTTTCTGGTGTCGATCCTGACCTTCATCATCATCCAATTGCCGCCCGGCGACTTCATGTCGTCGCTGGCCGCGCTCGTCGGCAGCAGCGGATCGAGCATGGATCAGGCGACCGTCGACAACATGCGCCACCAGTACGGGTTGGATCGACCCCTCCACATCCAGTATCTCTCATGGATCGCCGGCTTCGCCCGGGGCGATTTCGGCTATTCGCTCGATTGGAAGCGTCCGGTTGCCGATTTGATCGGCGGACGATTGGCAATGACCGTGTTGCTGTCGCTGCTTTCCCTCACCATCATGTGGGCGATCGCGATCCCGATCGGCATCTACTCAGCGACACATCAATACTCATTCGGTGATAATTTGTTGTCTTTCTTCAGTTTTCTGGGGCTATCCGTGCCGGAGTTCCTGCTGGCGCTCATTTACATGGCTGTCGGCATCTTCGCCTTCGGCGTCTCGGTGACCGGGCTTTTCTCGTCCGAGATGGAAAGCGCGCCCTGGTCGCCGGCCAAAGCACTCGACCTCGCGCGGCATCTGCTCATCCCCGCCTTCATCCTGGGCACTGCCGGCATCGCGCAATTGATGCGGATCATGCGCGGTAGCATGCTGGAGGTATTGGGACAGCAATTCATCACGACCGCGCGCGCCAAAGGGCTGACCGAACGCAAAGTCACCA
>JALOOE010000016.1 GCA_025454565.1 Anaerolineae bacterium | reverse complement strand
GAAGCTCGGATAGGCGTTGCCGATCGCGCAGTTGTTGCCGATGTCCGAGGAGATGATCGCCTCGGGCGGCAGCGCGGCGGTGATCGCGCGCCAGGCCATCCGCGGGCTCATCCAGTCGGGCTTGGCAGCGCGCGCGCGGGCATTCCATGTCGTGCCGGGGTCGTCCTCCTCGTGATCCATCGAGGTCAGCTGTTGCGCCCAGGCGGATTTCGTCTTCGCGATCAGGGCCTTTCTGTCCTCACGGCCCTTATCGCCCGCCGAGTGCGAAAGTCTCGAAAGGATGCCCTGCGCGACCTTCTTGGCGTCTCCTACAATACCGACGCTGACCTTCTTGGTTGATGTCGACCTGGATGACCTTGGCGCCCTTGGGCCAGTAGTCGATGCCGTAGCCTGGCAGGGTCGAGAACGGGTTGAGGCGGGTGCCAAGGCAGAGAACCACATCCGCCTTGCTGATCAGCTCCATCGCCGCTTTCGAGCCGTTGTAGCCGAGCGGCCCAGCAAAGAGCGGATGCGAGCCCGGGAAGGCGTCATTGTGCTGGTAGCCTACACAGACCGGCGCGGTGAGACGTTCCGCCAGTTCCATGGAGGCCGCGATCGCGCCGCCGAGAACCACGCCAGCCCCGTTTAGAATGACCGGATAAAGTGCGTTCGACAGCAGGTCAGCGGCTTGCTGGATCGCGATGTCACCACCTGAGGGACGTTCGAATTCGACAACTTCAGGCAGCTCGATGTCGATAACCTGGGTCCAGAAATCGCGCGGCATGTTGATCTGCGCCGGGGCCGAGGCGCGCTTGGCGTTCAGGATCACACGATTCAGGACTTCGGCCACGCGGGTGGGGTCGCGCACTTCTTCCTGGTAAGCCACCATGTCCTCGAACAGCTTCATCTGCTCGACTTCTTGGAACCCGCCCTGCCCGATGGTCTTGTTGGCCGCCTGTGGCGTGACCAGCAAGAGCGGCGTGTGGTTCCAGTATGCGGTCTTGACGGCGGTGACAAAGTTCGTGATGCCGGGGCCATTCTGCGCGATCATCATGCTCATCTTGCCCGAGGCACGCGTATAGCCGTCGGCCATCATCCCGCCCGAACCTTCATGCGCGCAGTCCCAGAATGTGATGCCTGCTTGGCCGAAGATGTCCGAAATTGGCATCATGGCCGATCCGATTATGCCAAAGGCATGCTGGATGCCGTGGCGCTGCAGGGTTTTCACGAAGGCTTCTTCGGTGGTCATCTTCATGCGCGGAATCCCTTTCTCGCATCCTGTCTCGTCGTCAGGCAGAGGGTGCAGATACGGCTGCTTTCCTGTCCTCGAGGATCATGTCCGATGCCTTTTCGCCGATCATGATCGCCGGGGCGTTCGTATTGCCCGAGACAATCTCGGGCATGATTGAGCAATCTGCCACTCGAAGCCCGTCGATGCCGTGGACCCGTAGGCGAGCATCGACGACGGCATCATCGCCCCTTCCCATCTTGCATGTGCCCGTCGGGTGATAGATGGTAGTGGAGTTGTTCCGCACCCAGTCCAAGGTGCCTTCGAAATCATCGAGACTGAGCGTTTTGTTGGGGCGGAATTCCTCAGAGATCTTGTGCGCCAGCGGGGCTTTGCGGGCGATGCGGCGCGCGATCCTCACGCCTTCGACAATGGTCCGGCAATCGGTCGGCGTCGACAGGTAGTTGGGGTGGATCGACGGATAGACCGCCGCATCGGACGATGCGAGGCGGATCTCCCCACGGCTCTCGGGACGCAACTGGCAAACGGACATGGTGAATGCGGAGAACGGGTGCACGCCCGCGCCTGGGCTGTCCGCTGACCAGGGCTGGACGTGGAACTGGATGTCCGGTGTCTCGACGTGATCGCCAGTGCGAATGAAACCGGTGGCGAGGCTGGCCGCCATCGTCATCGGTCCGGCTCGATACAGCGCGTATTGCAGCGCCACACGGGCCTTGTTGATCAGACTGCGCACCTCGTCGTTCAGGGTGGGTTCGTTGCACTTGAAGACGAGCCGCGCCTGAAGGTGATCCTGCAGGTTCTTGCCCACGCCGCGCAGAGCGTGGACCACCCCGATGCCGTGCTCCTGCAATTGAGTTGCCTCGCCGATGCCGGACACCATCAGCAATTGCGGCGACCCGATTGCCCCGGAGGACAGGATGACCTCGGCGCGAGCCCGGACGACATGTTCCACGCCGCCGACATCGCGGTATGCGATGCCAACCGCGCGCCGGCCGTCAAGCAGGATGCGGCAGGCCGCCGCGCGCGTCACGATGGTCAGGTTATGCCGCCCGCGCGCGGGGTTGAGGAATGCCACCGCGCTGGAACAGCGCCGCCCGTTGCGGGTGGTCAGCTGGAAAAAGCTGACCCCTTCCTGTGTGACGCCGTTGTAGTCGGGATTGAACGGATATCCGGCCGCTTGTGCTGCTTCGATCCAGGCGTCGCAAATGGGCCGTGACAGCCGCATGTCCGAAACCGACAGCGGACCCTTGTCGCCGTGGAACGCGTCCGCCCCCCGCTGCTGATTCTCGGAGCGCTTGAAGAGCGGCAGCACGTCTTCCCAGCCCCAGCCCGGATTGCCAAGTTGTGCCCAGCGGTCGTAATCCTGAGGTTGGCCGCGCACATAGAGCAGCCCGTTGAGCGAGGAGGACCCGCCAAGCACCTTGCCACGCGGCCAGTCCAGCCGGCGCCCATTCAAGCCAGGATCCGGTTGGGTCCTGTAGCACCAATCAACCGCCGGATTGTGCATCGTCTTGAAGTAGCCAACCGGAATGTGGATCCAAGGGTTCCAGTCGCGGCCGCCCGCTTCCAACAGGATGACCTTGACGTCTGGGCGTGCGCTTAGCCGGTTGGCGAGGACGCAGCCGGCCGACCCGGCGCCGACGATGACATAGTCCGCCTCACGGCTGTCCGGGGATATGGCAGCGCCGTCTGTCATACCCCTAGTTCGGCAATAGGATTTGCGTCAGGGCGGGTGTGAGCGCTACCAGAAGCCACACGCCGATTAGCGCAACAAGATACGGAACCGTGTATTTCAGAAGTCGGAAATAGGGCACGCCGGTCACGCCCGAGGCAACATAGAGATTCAGCCCGTAGGGCGGGGTGATAAACCCGATGGAGGCCCCGATCAGGAAGATCACCGAAAAGTGGATCGGATCGACCCCAACATTGGCCGCTATCGGGGCGAGGATTGGCGCGAGGATGATCGTAACAGGAAGCGATTCCAAGACCATCCCCGAGAAGAAGACGATCAACATGGCGGTGAACAGTACGGCGTAGTAGCCGCCCATGGCTGTTACGAAATCGCCGATGACCTGCTGCGCGCCAAGCAGAGATAGGATCTGCTGCATGACGACCGAGATTGCGATGAGCGGCGCGAGGATGCCAGTGATCTCGGCCGAGCGCATTGTGATGCCGGGGATTTGTCGCAGCGTGAAGCCCTCGACAACAAGCATCTCGCCATAGCCCTTCTCCGCCCATGTCTTCTCGGAGTTCAAGCCCAAAAGATGCGTCACCACCCAGGACAGTAGCCCTGCAATGATGCAGAAGCCCACCGTCACGCCCGCCGCCTCGGTGGGGGAGAACTTGCCGGTATAGATGCCCCAGAGGACCAGACCGATCGCAAAGAAACCCAGCCACGCCCCGAAGGCCGTTTTCAGAATCCGGTTCAGTTGCAGCGGGATTAGGTGACCCCAGCCTTTGCGACGGCAGACGATCCAACAGGCGACCTGCATGCCGATCACCATCAAGGCGCCGGGAATGATGCCGGCGACGAAGAGATCCGAGATCGGCAGGTTCATCAGGAAGCCGTAGACGATAAAGATGATCGAGGGTGGTATGATGATCCCCACGGTGCCGCCAGCCGCCGCCGTCGCCGCCGAAAACCGCTCGTCATAGCCGCCCTCGACCATGTCGGGGTGCAGCATCGAGCCGATCGTCGCCGTTGTGGCCGAGTTGGAGCCGGAAATGGCCGCGAATAACCCGCAGGCGCCCAGTGCCGCCATGGCCAGTCCGCCGCGCATCCAGCCAAGGCACGCATAGGCAAAATCGGAAAGGCGCCGGGCGATGCCCGATTTGTTGATCAGGTCGCCAGTCAGGATGAACAGCGGCATAGCCAGCAGCGCAAAGCCCTTGTTGAACACGTTCAGCAATTCGGCGCCCATGTTGTCGAGCGTGAGCCCCAGCACGAATGAGGCCCCGATCACCCAGTAGGCGATCACCAGAAAGACGGGCACGCCCAGGGTGAACAAGATCGTGACCGCGATCGAGAGAAGAGTGATAAGAGTTCCGTCCGACATCACGCATTGCTCCCGATGACGGCCTGCTGGATCAGCGGCTGGCCGGTCCGGTAGTTCCGGATGTCGTCCTGGAAGTTCTCGATCGCGCGCCCGGCGATCAGGACGGCAGCGAGCGGGGCGGAGCAGAGGAACCACCACTGCATCACGTTGTCGGTACCAAGCACGACCTGGAAGTTTGACGCAGACAGGACCACCAGCCGCGACGTCGTCACGAGCAGGATCAGGGCGAAGCCGAACCATAGAAGGAAATCGAGGCACAGGCAGAGGAACTGCGCTTGGCGCGACATGTTCGAGCGGAATTCGGAAAAGCTCAAATGGGTACGTACGCGCACGCTGTAGGCCGCGCCGAACCAAGCCATGATCATGAACAGAAGCGGCGGGATAGTGGTCGACCAGGGCTGCTGGAACGAGAAAACGAACCGGTCGATCACGCCCCAGAAAATGATGAGCGCGATGCAGAGATAGCTGGTGACCATAATCGTACGTTCGAAATAGCGCTCGATGACCGGCACATGGTGGTAGATCCAGGCCAGCAGCAAACCGGCCAGTAGCAGGAACCCGGCGCCGGCGATCCAGCTGCCATCGGAGGCAAGAGCCGGTCGGATTGCAAATGGATCACGGCTGGCCAGGGCCGAAATCAGGCCAGCTATCTCAGACCACGTCGACATCGGCACCTCCGGTCATGTCGAGATCCGCAAGCATGACGGTCAGCCTTTGGGGCTGAAGGGGTAGTCCCAGGCGTCGCCGCCGATCAGTTTCGAGATGCCGGAATAGTCTGTCTCGGCGTCGCCGGTGTCACAGAAATGCGAGAAGATCGCGAGAGCATGGGCGCCCAGCGGTGTGATCGCGCCGACCGCCAGCGCGGCTTCCTGCGCAAGCCTGAGATCCTTTCGCATCATGGCGGCACTAAAGCCGGGGCGGTATCCTGAATTCGCCGGGACTCCGTCCACGAACCCCGGAAGCGGGCAGTAGTTCGCCAGGGGCCAGTTCGCTCCGGATGCATTCGAGATGATCTCGTGGGTGCGATTGAGGTCGAGCCCAAGGCGCTTGGCCATCATCAGGGTTTCGGCAGCCGCGATCATGGAGATGCCGAGACTCATGTTGTTGCAGATCTTGACGCCGATTCCGCTTCCCTGATCCCCGGCATGCAAGACCTTCTGTCCCATGATGTCGAGCAGCGGTCGCGCCCGCTCTACCGAGGCTTCGGTGCCACCGACGATGAAGTTGAGTTTGCCTACGCGCGCCGCCATCACACCTCCGGTGACCGGTGCATCGATCATCTGGTGGCCGGCCGCGATGGCCGCGTCTCCAATGGCCCGCGAGGTCTCCACGTCAATCGTGGAACAGTCGATCAGCAAGGTGCCTGGTTCCGCCAGCGCGATGAGGCCCTCGGGGCCCAGATAGATGCCGCGGACATGGGCGCCGGCCGGCAGCATTGTTATGATTGTATCCGCCCCGTCCGCTAGGTCGGCCAAGGATGCGGCGGCGGTCGCGCCGCTGGCGACAGCTTTCTGCACAGACGCCTCAGACAGGTCGAAGGCGCAGACCTGCCGCCTTGCCTTGAGAAGCTGCTCTGCCATCGGCAGACCCATGTTGCCCAGTCCCGCGAACGCGATCTTTTCCGTCATGTCGTCACTCCGCTTGCTTGTCTGACGGCTGGATCGGGCGCTACACGCCGACGGCCGGTGTGCCCCTGTTGATCAACACCGTCTTGGACGAGCAGAAGTGGTTGAGCATGCTGTCGAGCGCGTATTCCTTGCCCAGCCCGCTCATCTTCAGCCCGCCATAGGATACGTTCGACCGAGGCGCCGCGCACTGATTGACCTGCACGAAGCCGGCCTCGATCCGTTCGATGTATTCCAGGGCCCTTGACAGATCGCGCGTCCAGAGATTGGCCGATAGCCCGTATGGTGTGTCGTTGGCCTGCGCGATCATATCGTCGAATTCGCGGAAGGGCAGCGCGGTGGCTACGGGGCCGAAGATCTCATCTTGGCAGACCTTCGATTCGAGCCCGAGCCCGTCGAGGAAGGTCGGCGGATAATAGTAACCCTTCGACAACGCGGGGTCTGTCGGCTGCTCGCCGCCAAAGATCATCCGTACGCCTGGCGTGGACTTGGCGATTTCCATGTAGCGCAGCGTGCGCTCAAACTGCTCGGCTGAAATGATGGCCCCCATATCGGTGGCCTCGTGCAGCGGATCGCCCAGTCTGATTTCGGATAGTTTCTTCGCTACGCCCTCTACCACGCGGTCATAGACTTTTTCGTGGATGAACACGCGCGAGGCGGCTGTGCAGGCTTGGCCCTGGCGCGTATAGCGCATCCCGTCGATAATGCCAGGGATCGCGAGGTCGAGATCGGCGTCGGCCAGCACGATGCTTGGGTTCTTGCCGCCCAGTTCCAGCGTCACTTGGCATAGCTTCGGCGCGGCATAGGCCGCGATGGCCTGCCCGACCGCGAGCGAGCCGGTGAAGGTCACCTTGCGCACAACCGGGTGTTCGACCAGCGGACGACCGCATTCCTCGCCAAAACCCGAGATCACGTTCAGCACGCCGGGCGGCAATTCCGTGTTCAGTATCTCGGCCATCAGCAGTACGCAGAAGGGCGCCTGCTCGGCGGTCTTCACTACCACGCTGTTTCCTGCGGCGATTGCGGGCGCGATCTTGGCCACAAACAGAAACAGCGGCGCGTTCCACGGGATGATGCCAGCCACGACGCCGATCGGGTCGCGGGTGGTGTAGTGCAGCACGTTGGGGCTGGCAGCGGGCACAGTCTCGCCCTTCAGCTCGCCGGCGAGACCGCCAAACATCCGCGTCAGGTCGACGGCCGAGCCTGTCTCGGGACGGGCCTGAGTGCGCAGCGCATTACCGGTGTCAAGCGACAGAACGCGCTCGACGATGTCGCGTCGCGCCTCCACAGCATCAGCCGCCTTCTGTAGCATCCGGCCGCGGTCGCGTGCCGGCACCTTTCGCCAGAGGATTTGGGCGCGCCGGGCCGCCTCCACCGCCGCGTCGACATCGGCCTGGCCGCAGCGCGGCGTAGTGCCGATCACGCTGAGGTCGCCTGGGTGGATCACATCGAACTGAGCTTCCGTCTCGGCCTTGCGCAGCGCGCCATCGACAAGGATCAGGCCGGACAGCCGCCTTGTCTCTGCCCGGGGGTCGTTTTCGCCGGATCGCGCGTCCGGCGTTGGGACTTCTTTCACTCTCATCTATCGACGCTCCAAAATGGAACTATAGAGCCGACCCGAGAGGGCGGCGCGTGGCGTGCAAGGCCCGAGCTTGGTCCGAAAGCAGGGCTGCATTGCGCAGTCCTGCCTCCGTCAACGGTGGCGTTTGCTGAAGATCAGCCTTTCCACCAGCGGCGCGGCTCGACATTCTCGACTAGCATGTCAGCCGGGATTTCCCGCGCGATGCGGTGCACCTCGGTATAGGTGTCGATGCCGCCGGCCCAGCCATTGATGCGCTCGCGCCATTGCTCCCAAGGTTGCGGTACGAATTCTGGTGCGCTCAGTTGCGCGGCCTTGGCGCGCTCTTCGTCCGAAAAGGGCACGTAGCGGGTGCCATTCTCCACGAAGATGGTTCCGGGCAACTGTGGGACCGACGCGCCCACCGTGTTCACCAGAGACGCCTCGTGCGCACCCTGGATCAAAGCCTGGGTAAAATAGGCCGATTCCATGATCGCATCCTGCAGATGGCTTTCCAGCGCGTCGAACACGTCCACGTTCATCGCGGTGTGCTCGAAGCCCGAGAAGAAGCGCAGGTCGATAACCTGGCTGACCACCGGCGACATGTTCGCATAGGCCACCGCCGAAGACCAGGTCTCAGCGCCGTCGATCAGGCCTTGCTTCAGGCCGTCGAGTGTCTCTTCCCAGGCAATCGGAGTCGGGTTGAAGTTCAGAAGCTCCATCGCGATCCGGCCGAGTTGCGTTCCGGTCACCCGGTTCTTGGTTCCAGCCAGTTCCTCGATGGTCGTCACGTCGGGGCGGTCACGCCATTTCAGGCCCATGTTTAGGCCGCGCAGCTCACAGACCGAGAAAAGGAACTGCAGCTTGTGCATCTGGCGCAATGGTTCACGCAAGATTTGCTCACTCGCCGGGTGATAGAGGAAATGGTACTGCGAGGCGCGCGTCGGAAACATGTAGGCGTAGTCAAGTACGTTGTAATAGGGAGCGCCGCCGGCCGAGTTCTGCGTCGATGCGGCAAAGATGTCTACGATCCCCTGCTGAGTCTTCTCGACACAGGACAACTGGGTACAGATCTGGTTGTCACCAATGAACTCGACGCGGATCTCGCCATCGGTCCGCTCCTCGAGATCGCGCACAAATTCCAGACCGCCGACGCGCTCGATCAGCATGTTGCGCTCATTGAAGCCGGATGCGCCAAATTTCAGCGTGTGCTTCGGCTCGGAGCTGAACCTCTTCTCGTAGGTGGAATTTGCCGCTTCGGCGAGGCGTGGAAGGGTGATCGCCCCCGTCAAGGCGGATGCCCCGAGCAGCGTCGACGACAGCCCGTAGCGACTGGCGACCTTGAGCAGGTCGCGTCGGGAAATTCCGTCGGTCGTAGGTCTTTTCATGGTCTGTTCCTCCCTTGAGCTTCTCTTGTTGCAATTCGTTGCCGCGTCAGTCCGGCCAGATCGGGATCTCTCCCGCACGCGATCTGGCCGCAAGCCAGCCACCTTCGATCTTGATTTCCGATCCGGTGACAAAGCTGGAGTCGTCGGACGCGAGATAGACCGCGGCGCCCGCAATGTCCTCGGGCTGCCCCCAACGGCCGATCAGGTTCTCGCCGGCCCATGCCTCCCCGGTCTCGGGCGATTCCGCGAAGCTCTTGTTGAAGGGGGAAGCGATCATGCCCGGCGCGATGGTGTTGACCCTGACGTTCCGTCCGGCGAGGTCTGCGGCCATGGCCCGCGTCAGCCCCAGCACCCCGCTCTTGGCGGCGACATAGGCGACGCGATTGGGTCGGCCCGCAAAGCTCGCAATCGAACCCACGTTGATGATGTTCCCCGACCTCTTGGCCACCATGTGCGGGATCGCCGCGCGGGCGCACAGGAACGGGCCCGTCAGGTTGATGGCGATCATCTTCTCCCAGTCCGCCACGGAATGCTCCATCAATCCCTTGATGATGCGCGCCCCGGCATTGTTCACAAGGATGTCGACGCTCCCGTAGGCGGACAGGGTCGCCGCGACGAGTCGGTCGGCGCTGCTCTCGCAGGAAACGTCGGCGGCGACAGCCGTCGCTTCATGCCCGGCATCGCGGAGCACCGTGGCGTGCTCCTCGCACTTGCCCGGGTCAATGTCGGACACCACCACCTTGGCGCCTTCTGAGGCGAATGCCTTGCAGATTGCATAGCCGATTCCACCACCTCCACCCGTCACGATCGCTACTTTTCCCTTCAGGCGCATCGCGTGCGGACTCCCTTGCTTGATGCCTGCGTAGGTCCTTTCGGCCGTGGCGGGCGAATTGCTGAAATTCTTTGCAGGTTGAGAAAAAGGTTACCGGGGCTCGCGCCGTGGGAATGTCAGTTTTTTGACAGTTCAGGGAAAAGTGCCGCGCTCGTTACGTGGAAATCCGCGGAGGCCTGCTGGGGCCGAAGGCTTACTCGTCCGCGATCCTGCGCAAGCCGCCGGGATCAATGATGCGGACGCGTTTTCGCGCCGTTGTGATCAGTTCTCTTGATACGAAGTCGCGCAAGATCTGTGTGACGTACTGCCGGCGCGACAGCACAAGCGCAGCGAGATCCTCATGGGTGATCGAGATTTCTGGGCTCGGGTTGGCCTTGGGCGCAGCGATGGCTTCTGACGATAACTGCAGTAGGATGCCTGCTAGCCGTTGTTCGACGCTATTTCCCAGCACTGCCCTGATTCGGCTGTGTAACTCCTGCTGCCGCTTGAGTAGGACGCGGATCAGCTGTAGGGCCAGCACACCGTCGTCCTGTAGTATCCTCAGGAACAGCTTGCTGGAAAGGCAGATGGTTTCGACCACTCCGATCGCGATACCGTTGGCGTCACGCAATCCAGTCGGTCGAAGCGAGGAGAGCCCGAGCAAGCTGCCCGGCCCATGAATCCGCAGCATTGTCTCGAACCCGTGCGCATTCGAACTTGTTGCTTTGACCGACCCGGTCAGAAGGACAAAGACTTTGGCCGCGGGATCGCCCTGCCTATAGAGAAGCTCATTGTGCTGAAACACGCGCACGTTACCCACCGCGCACAGCTTATTGACGGTCGCCTCATCAAGGTCCTTTTCGAGATCAATGCTTTCCGCGGAATAGAGGTGCGACATCTGGAAATCATCGTGTCCTTATCGAGGTCTGCCTCGGCCCGATCTGCCACAGCATACCGGTATTTGCGTGCCACGGACGCAGGACTAAAAGCCTCCACATACTAGCAGTCCCAAGGGCGCGTCAGGGCAAAAAAAAATGCGATTCCGATGGAGGATCGGAGCAAATCGGGGCTTATCGCTCACGCTTTTCGGCTTGCATGGACAGCGTCTACTCGGCTTGGCGGCAATCAGAGTATGCCTTGGCAGTGAACCAGCATAGTCCAGAACCGGCGCAACCTTTCAACCAAGGCTCTCATGCCGAAGGCACCTATGTCACGCATGAGATTGGGTCGGGTGTCTGCGATTGCCGAACTCAATAGAAATCACGAGTCGCGGGGCAGAGACGGTTCGACCCCGGTTCCCTTTGCCCAGCCAAGTTCCTGAACGGATCCGTTCTCTGCCGGCCCTCGCGGCCGGAAATTCTCGTGGTTTTCGAGGGTTGTAGCGACGGGGCTGTTGACTGCAGGCCACGCCAACAGGACGGAATTTGCTCTCTTGGGGCCTTCTCTCTCCGAACCTCGTGACTACGCGATTTTGGTCAACAGCTTTAAGTTGTTGATTTCATTGGCCGCGTTTTTCGGTCAGTTCGAATGCTGGTTGGGTAGGCGAAGGCGACTCGGGTCGAAATCCGTACATGTCCACCAGCGGTTCGAATCCTGCTTGCGCCGCCACCCTAACGTCCCTGTGATCCAACCGTCACGTTAGGCGCCCGGTGCGTTTACACAAGCAAGGCAGTTGGTTCTGGCGCCCAACGTCATTCTAATCTCTGTCTGTCTCAGACCGGCAACAGGCAGAAAGGCTGCTTCCTGCCTGTTGCGTTGTGGTTCGGTCGGTCAGTAGTGCCGGCCGTCACTGGAACGCTCACTCAGCATCAAAGCCGCCGAACATGCCGTTATTATTCGCGAGGCCTTCGGTCGGGACGGGCTGGATCACGTCCCAATGCTCGACGATCATGCCGTCATCCATACGGAACAAGTCATAGAAGGCGTGCGTCTGGCCGCTCCATTCGCCCTCGCTCACCGTCAGGACGAAATTGCCTTCGCCCAGCACCGCGTGGATCTCGGTATAGACGAACATGTTGCCTTGCGCTGTCAGCGTCTCGACGGCCTCGATGATCCCGTCAAGCCCGTCCGCGATCATCGGGTTGTGCTGGGCGTAGCTTTCGGCGCTGATGTAGTCGGTGATGCGTGCAGGGTCCCGACCCATCAGCACATCCTCGATCAGCGCCACGGCCAGGGCCTTGTTCGCCTCGGTCCGGTCCAGATCGGTGACCTCGGTCGGGCCGTCGGTCTGTGTTCTGCCGCTGACCGTTTCCGCGACCAAAGGCGTCATCGCATCCCAGTGTTCGGCGACCTTTCCGTGCTCGTCCACGCGGATGATGTCGAAGGACACCATCTCATCGGCTCCGAACGGCGCGGCATTGCGCCAGATGTTGTGCATGAAGACATAGTTGCCGTCTTCGAACATGCGGATGTTCTCGGCGGTGGTGCCCGCCTCTTGCAGCACCGGCAGCATCTCGATGAACGGCTCCAGCCCGGTCGGAATGAAGGGGTTGTGCTGGATGTAATCCGCGTTGGCCAATTCCCGCATCGTTTCGACGTCACCTGCCAGGACAGCGCCCAGAAACGCGCCGACAATCGGCTTAATGGACGTTGCGTCATCGGCAAGGGCACCGGTGGCGAGCAAAGTGGCGGCTGCGGCAGCCGTAAGGGTCTTTTTCATTGGGGTGGTTCCTTTCACGGGGGATGGATGTTGGGGTGGTCAGGCGTCGGCGCCGCCCAGCACGGTGTCGAGCTGCATTTCCTTCAAAAGCGCGTCCTGGCGCGGCTGGGTGAAGGCGTTTACCTCATCCACGCCCCAGGTGATGCCGACGACCGTGCGCGTGGGGCGCTTGCCCGGCGCGGCGTCAGCGAGCGCGAGATAGGTGTCGACGACCAGTTGCGGGTCGGGGGCGGCCTCGCTTGCCAGCATGTCGGCGAAGCCCGCGATCATGGTGGCGGGCACCTGGCCGAGATCGCCATAGGACGACAGGACATCCGCGCGGGCGGGCGGCCTGCCGGCGGCGAGCAGGTTCGACGGGAACGGGCCGGGCTCGACCAGCGCCACGTCGATGCCGAAGGGGGCCAGTTCGTAGCGCAGGCTCTGGCTGTAGGCTTCCAGCGCGTGTTTCGTGGCGCAGTAGGTGCCGAAGAAGGGCACCGAGACCCGCCCGGCGATGGAACTGGTGTTGACGATCAGGCCGCT
>JALOOE010000398.1 GCA_025454565.1 Anaerolineae bacterium | reverse complement strand
GGCAAGTACATCCCGGACATGCACCACGAGCTGGGCTGTGTCGGCTGCGGTCGTTGCGCCCGCGCGTGCCTGGTGGATATCACGCCCGTCAACGTCTGGAACGCGCTGTATCAGTCACACGCGAGCTAGAGCCGGCCACAGATTGCACGGATTACACGGAAGACAAGAAAGAAATCCGTGAAATCAGTGTCATCCGTGGCAAAGGTTAGGGAGAGAGAAGTATGGCCATACCAACAGTGGGTTCGATGTATATCCCCAGCCCGGCCAAGATCGTCAAAGTCGAGCAATTGACCGCGCTGGAGAAGCTATTTCAGGTGGAGTTGCCCGTCGGTCAATCGCTCGGCCACGACCCCGGGCAATTCGTCGAGGTGAGCCTGCTGGGGATCGGCGAGGCGCCGATTTCCATCAGCTCATCGCCGAGCCGCAGCAACGGCCACTTCGAGTTGTGCGTGCGCAAAGTGGGCGATGTGACCGCCGCGATGCATACCCTGAAGGCCGGCGCGACGATCGGCGTACGCGGGCCGTTCGGCCACGGCTTCCCGGTGGAAAACATGCGCGGCAAGGACATCATCTTCGCGGCCGGCGGCCTGGGGCTGGCGCCTGCGCGCAGCCTGATCAACCAGGTGCTCGATGAGCGCGACAAGTTTGGTCGCGTCATCATCCTTTACGGCGCAAAGAATCCATCGGAGCTGCTGTTCCGCGATGAGCTGGAGCAGTGGAGCAACCGCAGCGATATCGAGTTCCACGTGACGGTGGACCGTCCCGATTCGACATGGGTGGGGAATGCGGGCGTCATCACGACACTGTTCAAATTTGTCACCGTCAGTCCGCGCAGCACCGTGGCCGTCACGGTCGGCCCGCCGATCATGTACCGGTTCGTGTTGATGGAACTGTTGAGCAAAGGCATCCCCGAAGGGCAAATCTGGATGTCGCTGGAACGACGCATGAAGTGCGGCGTGGGCAAGTGCGGGCATTGCCAGATCAACAACTTCTACTGCTGTCAGCAAGGCCCGGCTTTCACCTACGCCCAGGTCAAGGGCGTCGAGGAGGCGATTTGATGAAACCGAAAGTAGCTTTCTTCGACTTCACCTCGTGCGAAGGCTGCCAACTCACCGTGGTGGACAGCTTGCAGACGCACGTCGATCTGCTCGATGTCGTTGAGATCGTCCAGTTCCGCGAGGCGATGACCGAAAAGGGCGAGGATTACCTGGTCGCTTTTGTCGAAGGCTCGATCAGCCGCGAGAGCGACGAGGCGCGACTCAAAGAAATCCGCGAGCGCGCGGCCGTGCTGGTGGCGCTTGGCGCCTGCGCACACCTGGGCGGCGTCAACGCCATCCGTAACGCGATGCCGCTGGAAGACGTGCGCCGCTACGTCTACGGCGACAAGGCCGATTGGTACGAGACCTATCCGGCCCGACCGCTCAGCGCGGTGGTGAAGGTGGACGCGTTCATCCCCGGCTGCCCCATCGACCGCGAGGAATTCATCGAAGTCGTGAAGGCGTTGCTGGCGGGTCGCAAGCCGCCGATCCCGGACTTCCCTATGTGCGTCGAGTGCAAGCGCAAAGAAAATGTCTGCATGTACGACCGCGGCGGCCAATGCCTGGGGCCGGTCACGCGCGCGGGCTGCGGCGCGATCTGCCCGACGTATGGTGACGGCTGTGAGGGCTGTCGTGGCCTGATCCCCGACCCGAACAGCGAAGCGATGAGCGACGTTCTGGTTAAGAACGGCCTCACCGTGGACGACATGCTGGCGCGCTGGTCGATGTTCGGGACGTATCAGCAGATGGAGTTGGCGGCGAAGAAGTGAAGCGTGCACCAAGCGTCATGCGTCAAACGTCATGGAACGCTCGCAAGAATCGTTTGGCGCTTCACGCTTCACGTTTGACGTTTCGCGAAGGAGACAAGTATGGGTAATGTAAATATCGAAGTCCACCACGTCACCCGCGTCGAGGGGCACGGGAATATCGTGGTTAACGCCAAGAATGGCGTGCTGGAGGAATGCCGGCTGGACATCGTGGAGACGCCGCGCTTTTTCGAGGCGATGCTGCGCGGCCGGCCCTACACCCAATCGAGCCACATTACCAGCCGCATCTGTGGCATCTGCGCGGTGGGCCATGCGACAGCCAGCCTGCGCGCGACGGAGAACGCCCTCGGCATCGAGCCGTCAGCCCAGACGGTGCTGCTGCGCAAGCTGAACTTCCACGGCGAGATGCTCGACAGCCACGTGCTGCACGTCTACATGCTCGTCGCGCCCGATATGCTCGGCGTCGGCTCGGTCATCCCCTTGGTGCAGATCGCGCCGGAGGCGGTGCTGCGCGCGCTGCGGCTCAAGAAGCTGGCGGGAGACCTGTGCGCGGTGATCGCGGGCCGGCACACGCACCCCATCGCGATGGCCGTGGGCGGGTTCACGCACTTCCCGACGATCGCCGAGCTGAAGGCGCTGCGCGGCCGTCTGGTGGATGCCCGTGCGGACATGGACGAGACGGTCAAGCTCGCCAAGACGCTGCCCTGGCCGCAGTTCAACCGCGAGACGGAATACGTGGCGCTGCGCAAAGAGGACGAATACGCGTTCATCGACGGCACGATCACCACGACCGACGGCGGCAAGTACGCGATCAACGATTACCGCCAGGTGACCAACGAGCGCATGGTGACGCATGCGACCGCGAAGCACTGCGCGCACAAACGCGAATCGTACATGGTCGGCGCACTGGCCCGCTTCAACGTCAACCACGACAAGCTGCATCCGCGTGCCAAAGCCGCGGCCGAGGAGCTTGGTCTCAAGCCGATCTGCACGAATCCGTATCTCAACACGGCCGCGCAGGTGGTCGAGTTGGTGCACTGTGTCGAAGATGCCATCAACATCATCGACGAGCTGGTTGGCCGCGGCGTCAAGCCTGAGCCGCTGCCCGCTTTCCCCGGCAAAGGCGGCGAAGGCGCCGGCTCGTGCGAGGTGCCGCGCGGCATCCTCTTCCACAACTACCAGATCGGCGACGACGGGAACGTGATCGGCGCAAACTGCATCATTCCCACCGGCCAAAACCTGGCGAATATCGACGCGGATATGCGGGCGCTCGTGCCGCAGATCCTCGACCGGCCCCAGGATGAAATCCGGCAGATGATGGAGATGCTGGTGCGCGCGTACGATCCGTGTATCTCGTGCTCGGTGCATTTTCTGGATGTGCGGTTTGTGTGACGGAAGACGGGAGACGGACGACGGGAAGTCACCGGCTGCTGATGATGCAGCTTCGACAACAGTGAACGACCAATCGTCTTCCGTCCTCCGTCCTCCGTCGCTCATCCTCGGCCTCGGCAACCCGCTTCAGGCGGACGATGGCGTGGGCTGCCGCGTGGCGGAGGCGCTGGCAGGGCGCGCGCTGCCGCCCGGCGTGGAGGTCATGGATGCTGGCACGCCCGGCGTCGGGCTGATCAACCTGCTGGAAGGCCGGCAGCGCGCGATCATGGTCGATGCGGCCGAGATGGGCCGCCCCGCGGGCGAGGTCGTGCGGTTTCGGCCCGAAGACGTGGTACTGACCGGTTCGACCGAGCGCTTCTCGCTGCATCGCCGTTTGATGCTTCACGTTTCACGTTTCACGTCTTGTATTGGAGGAGACTTATGGCGAAAGACAAAGGCCACATCCTCGTGATTGATGACGACCCGGACATGGTCGTGGCGTTGAGCATGCCGCTGGAGGCGAACGGTTACAAGGTCTCTCATGCGGCGAACGGCAGCCTGGGTTTGAAGATGGTGAAGGATCTCAAGCCCGATCTGATCATCCTCGACGTGATGATGGAAACGGCGACCGCCGGTTTCCAGGTTTCGTTGGCGCTGCGCAGCGTCGATCCCGAGTCGGAGTACGCCGCGTACAAGGGCATCCCGATCGTGATGCTCACATCGATCCACTCGACCACGCCGCTGCGCTTTGGCCCGGATCAGGATTACCTGCCGGTGGATGCATTCATCGACAAACCGGTGGATCCGGACAAGCTGGTGGCGCAGGTGGCCGCGCTGTTGGCGAAGCAGTAGCTTGGCAAGGCAGGTTTGCTGGGGCAGGCGTTCTCCGCAAACTTGCCTTACCCAAGAGTCCCTCGATCGCAGTGCCATCGGTGATCTTTGCCTCGAGGCGCAGCCCACGTGTATGACTGGCGTCATTGCTGCAACGCTTCTCCTGTGATTTAAGTTCATTAAGCGCACCTCCCTGCGCTCCCTTTTTTGAGGAGGAGCATGGCTGATAACCCGATGACCTATGACCTGGCGCCGCTCCGCCGGATCCTTGACGAATACGGCGGGCAGAAGGGCGCGGTCATCCCTATCCTCCAGCGCGTCCAGGAGACGTACGGCTATTTGCCCAAAGAGCTCCTGGCCGAGATC
>JALOOE010000397.1 GCA_025454565.1 Anaerolineae bacterium | reverse complement strand
TCGCCGCACTCAGCCAGATCCAGCCGTCAATTACATCGCTATTCGCGGCATAACTGCGGAACGTCGCCTCTCGGTAAGCCCGCAGCGTCTCAGTGCGGCTGATGCGCAGCGCGCGCACCAGGTTGCCGCCCAGCGCCTGGCGCATCTCCCGGGCGATCTTCTTCGGATTCCAGCCCAGCGCCACGCCCTGCAGCAGCGTGTCGCGCACCGCCGTGCTGGCGACCGGTCCCAGCTCGTCGAGCAGCGCCCGCAACGGCGAGCCGTTGGCCGTGAAGCCGATCAGATCGGCGAGCGCCTCCCGTGGCAGACGATTCCAGATCACAGACATGGACGCCTTTTGGCCGGCCAGCGCCTCCCGCGTCAACGCCTCGGTGTCGTCCAGCGCCGCGCTGGTCGCCTGCCACTGCTGCCGGGTGATCAGCGGATCGGCGAACTCGATGAACACGCGCAGCTCCGCCTCCGCCTGGCGCTGCAACGTCTCCAAGCGGTTGTAGCGGAACAGCCAGTTCTCATCGACGGCCTGGCCGCGCGCGTCCGCATCGGCCTTCTGCCGCAGCAGCTCGTCCAGCAGCGCCTGCATCCGCTGCCAGATCCCGCCGTAGGCGTGCACCAGCTCCGAGGCGGCCTGGCGCTCGCCGCGCAACAATGCCGCGCGCTGGGCCTCGGCCACGTCGTACAGGCTCATCTCACAGTATCCAGGAGATTGGCCAGGAACCCGCGTCGTTCACAAAAGGCCAATAATTCCCGCGCGTACTCGTCCAGCGTGTCGCCCTTGATGCACTCATGGTCGAGGCCCACGTCGAAGGCCAGCCCTCTGAGCTCCTCCATGTTGTAATGGCGCACCAGGCGGTCGTGTATACCACGCCGGTAGACCCGCACCAGGCTGCCATCATTGCGTCGCCACTGGTCGAAGGTGTCCTGCGAGATCGGATCAAGAAGCGGTTGGGGTAGGCGTGCGATGCGGCTCTGCCCGACCAAAAACGCCACTGCCGCCACAACCAGCCAAAGAATAAGATCATTTGCATTCATTCACCTGCGCCTCTAACGCCATGACATATGCAATGCTGAGATGGACGAAGGCGGCCATAGCAGAGGAGGGGAATACTGCGACGGACAAGGCCAAACAAAAACCGCAGGCGACACTCGCTGCCAGTTGGCCCCGGCGCTCTGCGCGCCACTTGCAGCTCCGCGTGCCGAGGATGAGCAAGCCGATGATGATCTCAAGCACACCCCACAGTTGCGCCGGCGCATAATCGGTCTGCGGCGTCTTGAACAAATTGCCGTCGATAGTCCGAATCAGACCTATACCCAGCAACAACACCGTGCACAAATCACGCATATCGCTCGTTACCCGGGGATGCGTGGCCCAATGCAGGCCGCGCCTCAGCCAGGTTGGCCCGCTCAACTGATCACGCTCCCAGATGTGCTCTGGCTCGTTCCTCTCGGCCTTCCGTGTTTCGCATGTCATGGCTTGATCACTCCGACGCTGTGCGTCCAATATGCTGGTTCAACCGGAGCACCCGGTTGCCACCCGCTCGGTGTGGCCGGCGTCAACAGCAGCCACTCTCCGGGCCACGGGGCTGAACTCACGATGCTCCAGACATACACCGGCGTGCCATCAGGCCATGTCGCCGGAGCGACCACATCATCTGCCCAGCTCGCTGCCGTGCGCCGGCGCATCCCGCCTTTGCCGCCCGAATTGGTCAGCCCCTGGCCGATGCAGCCGCCGCCCGGATCCGTTGCGATGCTATCCCAGCCGTTCACGCCCCGTAAGCCCTTCTTAGCCGCCCTGTTTGAGTTGCGCGCCCGCACCCACCGTCACCGGCGCATTGCGATCGAAGGCGGCCAGCAGCGCCCCGCCCAGATCCGCTTGCGTGGTCTGCTCATTCTCCCGATCCTTGGCGAGTTGCGCCAGATCCGCTTCACTCCACCCTTCCCGGCGCAGCTCGGTCACCAGCGGGATGCCTGTCGCCACATCCGCCTGGCGAATCCGCGACTGCGTCAGCGGTTGCACTGTGCGCACGTCGGCGAACTGTGGCACGATGGCGAAGCGCTCGATCGGCTGCCCCGCGAGTTGCATCAGGAAGGCGCCGATGGCGGTCCAGGTCGGCGTGATCACCTCGACGAAGCGTTCGCACTTCTTGATCAGCGGCGCCTCCATCGTGATCAGCGCTTCACCGCTGGGGTCACCGCCCTGCTGGGCGAAATAGTGCTTGGGCGTCCGGGAGACCACGGCGATGGTGTTGGCGAGCTGCTCCATTGCTTTCAGGTAATTGTCCAGATCGGTCTGCTCGAACTGGCCGACCTGGCTCGCCTGGCCTACGCCGTCCCCGGCCGGGATCCACCAGTTGACGTTGGGCGCATTCTGCTGATCGCCGGGATCGGCCTGTGAGATGATCCAACGCTGTCTCATGGCGCCGAATTCGGCGGCGATCATCATGTCGGCGAACAGCTTGTTGATGGCGTTCTGTGGCTCGATGACGTTGGTCAGCTCGCTGCGCACCGCGCGCCGCTCGCGGCGCAGGTGAAACACCGGCAACACCGTGAACGGGTTCGGCGCCGTGGGCGGATCGGCCGCCACGAACGCGCTGGCCGCGCTGGTGTCGCTGGCCTTGCCCCGGCTCACGTAATACTCCAGCCGATCCGGGTAGTAGAGCGTCAGATAGCGCCGCTCATCGTCGCCGACCCACCATTTGGCGGCCCACTTCAGCAGGCGGGGATTGTCGGCATCGTAGAACGCGTGACACAGCATCGGATCGTTGTAATAGGCCGTAACCTGTTCCGCCTCTTTCCACGCGATCACGAACGCCTCGCCCGTGACCAACGCGGCCAGGTGCGCATCGAAGGAGTCCAGGTGCAGCTCCGTGCTCTCGTACAGGCTGCTCAGCGCCATCGTCGCCCTTGTATCGCCCGTTACAGTGAACCCATCCAGGTGGATGCGGTCGAGCATGGCATCGACCACTACGGCGCACCAGTTCTCCGCAAAGTGGGCGTTGATGTTGCGGAAGATCTCGCGCAGCCGTGTGGCGCTGTAGATCAGCGGTTGCGTCCCATCGTAGTAGTTCCACAGTTGATCGTAGGTAGCCTGCTTGCCAGCCAGGGCCGCATAGGCTCGTTCGAGATCGGTCATCAATTTGCGCCTCCATCATAACTGCGCGCCTTCTGAGGTGTCGCGCCCGCTGCCAACGCGTTATAGGCCCCGGCGCTGGCGTCCATAATATCGTCGTGCGCCAGATCGGGCTGGCCGTGCATGTGCCGCAGCCAGGCTTCGTTCCACGCGCCGCGCACCAGCTTGACATTGCCCGCCTGGGCCTGCGCTGCGAGCGGTTTGGCGCGCGTGATCTTGTCACCCTGCGAGTGCCGGCCCGCGGCATCGATACCGGCGAGCTGCGCCACGAGTTGGCGATTGTAGCGGATCGCCGCCGCGCCGGGCTCCAACTCCCACCTGGACATGTAACGGCTTCTTACCCGTCCTGCATCTGCTGCATCCTGCCGGCTCAGATTGCGCATCGTGGTCTCCGCTGCCACCGGCCCGAGTTGCTCGGCGAAGCAATCGAGGACGTAGGTCACGCCGTCCACCAGGCGCATCAGCACCCCGGCGGTGAAATCGGGATCGTCCTTCGCCAGCGCCTTCTCGGTGCTCGCAAAATCCCAGAAGCGACACGTCAGCCCGCCGGCCGGCGCCGCCTCGACGA
>JALOOE010000396.1 GCA_025454565.1 Anaerolineae bacterium | reverse complement strand
CGGGGCGTGGGCGGCTCGACGGGCGATGTGGCGAACGTCACCAGCGAAGACTTCGCCGGCGATATTGCGGCCGCCGTCGCCATGCTCAAGGGCCGCCCCGACATCAACCCGAAGCAGATCGGCCTGCTTGGCCACAGTGAGGGCGGCATCATCGCGCCTATGGTGGCAGACCGCAGCAGCGACGTGGCCTACGTCATTCTGCTGGCCGGCCCTGGGCTGAGCGGTGGACAAATCGTCGTGCAGCAGCTTGCTGATATCCTGAAAGCACAGGGGCAGCCGCAGGCAGCCATCGACCAGGCGGTGGCACAACAAAAGCAGGTCGTCGAGGCGGTGGCAACCGGTGAGGGCTGGGATGCCGTGAAGACGCTGCTTCGGGTGCAGGCGCAGGCCCAGATCGCTGCCCTGCCGGCTGAGCAACGCACGGCTTTGGGCGATGAGCGGGCCGCTGTCGAGAAGACCGTCCAGGCGCAGGTCGATATGATGAACAGTCCCTGGTACAGGTTCTTCATCACCTACGACCCTGCGCCGGCGCTGTCAAGAGTCAAGGTCCCTGTACTGGCGCTGTTCGGCGGCAAGGATGTCCAGGTGGCGGCCGCTCCCAATGAGCGAGCCATCAAGGCCGCGTTGGCCCAAGGCGGTAACACCCGGTTCACCTCGAGGATCTACCCAGGCGCCAACCATCTGTTCCAGCCCGCCACTACTGGCGGCGTAGATGAGTACGCCAAGCTCAAGGTATTCGTGCCGGGCCTGCTGGACGACATGGTCGAGTGGATCAAGGGGACAGTCAAAGGTTGAGATGCGCCATGTGAACGCTCTCGGTCTGCTCCGTCCGGCAGTTGCACTGGTCGCGATGGCAGCAGGATTCGTCCTGCTCATGCTGCTCGCGCGGCGGTCACTGCGCGGGCGCGGTCCAATGGCGTTGGATGGCATCGTGGGGCTTGATGATGCCGTGGCCGCTTGCCAGCACTCCTACTGCACGCAGTACAACCTGGCGCTCAAATGCGGATATCGCTGAGAGCACGGAGAAGCAGGTCTTTCTCTGTGCTCATCGCGTCATGATATACTTGACAACGAGGTGCTTTTCCGGCGCTCGACTTGTGCGGCGTTCCCGCACGCAGAAAGGGTGTCTCTTATGTCAAATCATCTCGTTTCTCTGCTGACCGCCCTGCTCATCACAGCGGAGCTACTCGTGAGTTGTGTCCCCGTGCCGATGGAAGATCTAGCGGCTCAGCAGATGCCGGTCGCTGCAGCGACTACCGCGCCGACTCTGGCTCCGACCGCGTCGGCGACCGCGTCGGCGACCGCGTCGCCGAAGGCTGCATCAACGGCGACCGCGCTCGCTCCAACCAGCGCGGCACGCGCCCTGCCGACGGCCACAAATAAGCCCAGCGACACGCCCGCGGCGATCAGTACCGCTACCCCGCGGCCGACCGCTCGCGCCACTGACATGCCGCCGACGAGCACGATTGCGCCGACAACTACCACAGCACCGCTTGCGGCGCCGGCACGGGCTGCGGAGGCCGATCCGCAGCTCATCGTGATCACTGAGGCTGACATCGCCCAGGCCGTCGCCCAAGGCGCTGGTGCCCAACAGGGCGTGACTATCGAAAACCTGAAGGTGCGCTTCGCGGACGGTAAGATGAATATCACGGCCGGGAAAGTCGGTTACGGCCTCATCAAGCTGCAAAACCTTAACCTGGTCGGCCGCCTGGTCGCGCGCGACGGCGCACTGAGTATTGAGGTCGATTCGATCACGCCGCGCGGGCTGGCAGCAAACTTCATCCCGACGATGGCGAACCAGGCATTGGCAACATACGCCGCGGACTGGTATGTGGAGGATGTTCAGATTCGCGATGGGCGCGTGGAGCTACGGATCAGATAGGGAAACGCCATCCTGTTCGACATCCTCCTGACAGACGGAGCACATTTGTGGACGGGGACAATCGCCAATCATGCGCGCAGATGGTCTCCGTGTTCAGCAGTTTCGACGAAGCTGTGGTATGATGGGGTTGCTTCAAGGGATCGGAGGGTTTGTACCCTCGCACATTGCGCGCAACGCGAGCGCGGCAGCTATCGCACAAAGGAGTCAATCGTCCATGGATATCCCACTGCGTGTCGAGGTCCGTTGTTCTGATGAACTCTGCGGCAAGAGCGTGGCCATCATCGTCGATCCGGATACCGAGCAGGTGACGCACATCGTCGTCCAGACGGCGGGAAGCGACTATCTTGTGCCCATCGCTGCGATTTCGGAGAGTGCGCCCGACCACATCCAGTTACACTGGAGCAAGGCCGAGTTGGAGACCGCCGAACCGTTCGAACGCGTGGAAACCATCAGCGCGGACGAGCAGATGATACAGATGCAGGCTATGAGCGGCTCCTACGTGGGCTGGTCGGCCGGCGGCATGCCGGGCGAGTACATGCCACCGGTGCCGATCTCATCCACAATGGAAGTTGAGCAGATCCCTGAGCATGAGCGCGCTATCCATCGCGGCGCCGATGTGGAAGCCACCGATGGGCGAGTCGGCCAGGTCGATGAATTCTTGATCGAGCCCGCTACCGGAAAAATCACCCACGTAGTGGTCCGTCAAGGTCATATCGGCATCAAGAAGGATGTGACCATCCCTGTGGCAGAGATCGATCGCATCGAAGATGATGTGGTGTATCTGAAGCTGGACAAACACGCCGTCGGCGAGTTGCCCAGTGCGCGTGCGCCGAAGAAGTAGCCCTGCCGAAAACCAGTGCTGGACGTGTTCCGAAAGCGGCCTGGGGACGTGCAAGCATGACACTCCACGCAAAGCCTGCGCCAACTGGTATCCAACCTGCGCAGGCTTTGCGGCATCTGCCGCTCGCCCTCTGGCGAAGAGTGTCGGGGCGACATGGTCTCAACCCAACCCATAATGATATAATGAAGGCATCTTGATGGCCTTCGCCCTCCCGCCCGGCGAGGAATCCCACGAATTCGCGACCACATTCGGCGCCCAGGAGAACACAGATGGCGAAGCAAGAAGCCCACACCACCGAACTCAAGAACATCGGCTATGAGATGTTCATCGGTGCGCTCTCGATCTTGTCAATCGTCAATATAGTGCTGAGTTTCGTGTACCGAGATAATCCGACTTTGCAGACAGTCGTCGAGTTCATGAACTTCGTCTTCATGCCCATCTTCCTTGCTGACTTCTGCTATCGTTTTTTCACGACGACACCAAAATCTCGCTACTTCTTCCGGCAGTTTGGGTGGGCCGATCTCCTCTCCAGCCTGCCGTTGCCTAATGCAAAGATTCTGCGCTTGTTCAGGTTGTGGCGTGTGATCCGCCTGAGCCGCCGGTTTGGCGTTCGCAATCTGGTACATCAATTTCTTGCAGATCGTGCCGGAAACGCGTTATTGACAGTCGTCTTTCTCGTTTTCTGCGTCTGGGAATTCGGCGCGCTGGGAGTTCTCATCGCTGAGAGCCGATCCCCAAACGCGAATATCACGAATGCCAATGACGCGCTGTGGTGGGATTTCGTAACGATCACCACCGTCGGCTACGGCGACCGCTATCCGGTGACCACGGCGGGCCGCATTGTCGGCATATTTGTGATGATCGCAGGCGTGGGCCTCTTCGGCACCCTCAGCGGCTTTCTGGCCAACACGTTCCTCTCGCCGCCCAAGAAGGAGAAGGCGCCACCGGCGACTGCGGCCGACGCCAACACTCCGAAA
>JALOOE010000395.1 GCA_025454565.1 Anaerolineae bacterium | reverse complement strand
CTGCTGCACATCGCGGCGCATCAGGGCTACCGCATCGGCGAGGTGCCGACGCCGTGGCAGCGCCGCCGCGCCGGTCGCTCGAAGTTCGGCTTCAGCCGCATCCCGATCTCCTTCCTGGACGTCGTCGTGATCTGGTTCCTGCTGACCTTCAGCGCCGCGCCCATGCGTTTCTTCGGCGGCATTGGTCTGGGGGCATTGCTGATCAGCGCCGCCGCCTATCTCTTTCTGCTCGTGCTTTGGATCATCGCGCAGACGCAGATCCGACCGCTCTTTTGGGCCGCGGGCGGGCTCGCCATTGCCGGGCTCCTGCTTTTCCTGATCGGCTTCCTGGCCGAATTGATCGTCACACAGGGTGAGCGGCTACTTGAAGTCGAAAGAGCGCTGCAGAGAGACCATCAGAGAGAGTGACCAGGAGCACGGGTGATTGAGGGAACCGCTTCGCAGTCACCGTGTCACCTTGTCACCACTTCACCTTCTCACCGCATACCATGAAAATCGGCGTTCTCACTCACAACTATCCGCGCTACCGCGGCGATTTCTCGGGCCGCTTCGTCGAGGCGTTGAGCGAAGAGCTGGTTGCCCAGGGGCACCAGGTCACCGTCCTTGCGCCCTGGGATGCGGCGTATGCGCGCACGCCGTCCGATCATCGCGTGGCGCTGGAACTCTACCGTTACGCCCCGCGGGCCGACTGGCATCAACTCGGCTACATGCGCACGATGCGCGCCGATGTCGCCCTGCGCCGCATGACCTATCTGCTGGCGCCCGGCATGTTCGCAGCCGGCGTGCGGGCGGTTTCAGCCTGGGCGGGCCGCGAGCGCCCCGATGTGCTCCACGCGCATTGGGCGCTGCCCAACGGGTTCATCGGCGCGGTGGCGGCTCGCCGTCATGGCATCCCCCTGGCCGTCTCCATCCCCGGCTCAGACGCGACCGTCGCCGCCGCGAACCCGATCTTCCGCCGGATGGCGCGCTACGCGTTCGACACCGCCCGGTTGATCACCGCCAATTCCACCGCGCTGCGCGATGTGGCGGTGAACGATCTGGGCGCTGATCCGGCAAAGTTCGACCTGATCGCCTACGGCGTTGATCCGAATGCGCTGAGACCTGATTCCCGCGGCGCCCCTGAGCTGCGCGCAGCCCTCGGCATCCCGCCGGATGCCGTCGTCTTCCTCGCCGTGGGCCGCATGGTCTACAAGAAGGGGTTCGACCGGCTCTTGCGCGCCCTGGCGTTACTGAAAACTGAGCATGAGAAGACGCAGCAACCGGCAGACAACCTTCAACCTTCAACCTTCAACCTTCAACCAGCGCATGCCGTTTTCATCGGCGAGGGCGATCTGTGGGCGGAGTGGCAGGCGCTGGGGCGGGAGTTGGGGCTGGGCGAGCGTCTGCACTGGGTCGGCAATGTGCCCAGCGACCGCATCGGTGTGTATTACAACATGGCGGATGCCCTGGTGATGCCGTCGGTCACGCGTCCGGCGGATGGGTTGAATGTGACGGTGCTCGATGCCATGTCGTGCGCCAGGCCGGTCATCGGCACGGACGCGGCGGGCAACGAGCTGGCGATCCGCGACAGCGTCAACGGCTTGCTGACGCCGGAGGGGGATGACGCGGCGCTGGCGCGTGCGCTGGCGACGCTGGCGGGCGATCCGGATCGGCGCGCCAGGATGGGCGCCGAAGGCCGGCGCATGATCGAGCGCGAGCTGGGCTGGCCGCACCTGGCGCGGCGCTATGTGGCGCATTTCGAGCGGATGACGCAGGGCGTTGGCACGGTAGCACGTTAGCGCGTTCAAACGTTGCACGTTTGAACCTGCAACCGTAGGAGTAGCATGACTGAACCATTGCGTTTTGGATTGATCGGCTGCGGCCGAGTCGCGCCGCGGCACGCGGAGTCCCTCGCGGAGCTGCCGGATGCGGCGCTGGTCGCGGTGGCAGACGTGCGCGAGTCGCGGGCGCAGCGTTTTGCCAAACAATACGGCGCCGATCCGTACACCGACTATCGGCTGCTGCTGGCGCGGCCCGACATCGACGTGATCAACATCTGCACACCCAGCGGCCTGCACGCCGCGATGGCGATTGCGGCGATGCGGGCGGGGAAACACGTCATCGTCGAGAAGCCGATGGCCCTCTCACTGCCCGACGCGGACGCGATGATTCGCGTGGCGGATGAAACCGGGCGCAAGCTGTGCGTGGTGCTGCAGAACCGCTACAATCCGCCCATGCAAGAGTTGCGCCGGGTGGTGGAGAGCGGCCGGCTGGGGCGACTCCTGCTGGGCAACGCGACCGTGCGTTGGTATCGCCCACAAGAATACTATGAGGATGAATGGCACGGCACATTGGCGATGGATGGCGGCGCGCTGATGAACCAGTCCATCCACCACATCGACGCACTGCAATGGCTGATGGGCGCGCCGGAGAGCGTATTCGCCTACACGGCCACCCTGGCGCATCGGATGGAGGCCGAAGACACCGGCATCGCGGTGATCCGCTTCCGCGGGGGAGCGCTCGGCGTGGTCGAGGGCTCCACCATCACCTATCCGGAGAACCTCGAAGGCTCGGTCGCCGTGTTCGGAGAACGCGGCTCGATCAAGATCGGCGGGACGGCGCTCAACCGGAAGTCCATCTGGAAGGTTGAGGGGGAGCTGGAGCATGAGAAGGAGCTGCTCACGCGCGACCAACTGGATCCGTCGTCGATCTACGGCACCAGCCATCGCGCGGTGATCGTGGACATGATCGGGGCGATCCGAGAGGCCCGGCTACCGAAAACCAATGGCCGCGAGGCGCGCCGCTCGGTGGCGTTGGTGCTGGCGATCTACGAAGCGGCGCGTACCGGGCAGCCCGTGGATATGACCGATGGCATGTGGGGCGGCGCGGCGTGAAGGAGCAAATCAGCAAATCAGCAAATCAGCAAAGTGGCATTCTGCACTCTGCACTCTGCATTCACCCAAATGTCAGCATCGGCGATGACGCCGTCATTGGCAATGACGCCGTCACTGCCAGTGACGCTATCATCGGGCCGTTCGTCGTGATCGGCGAGCCGCCGCGCGGCGCCGCGCCGGGCGAACTGGCAACGGTCATCGGGCCGGGCGCGATCATCCGTTCGCACACCGTCATCTACGCAGGCAACGTCATCGGCGCGCGCTTTCAGACGGGCCACGGCGCGCTGATCCGCGAGCTGAATCGGATCGGCGACGACGTAAGCATCGGCTCGCATTCGGTCATCGAACACCACGTCGTGATCGCCGACCGGGTGCGCATCCATTCGAACGTCTTCATCCCGGAGTTCTCGATCCTGGAGGAGGGCGCATGGGTCGGGCCGGGCGTGGTCTTCACGAACGCGCTCTATCCCCTCAGCCCCGACGCCAAGAGGACGCTGGCTGGGCCGCATCTCCGGCCCGGCGCGAAGATCGGAGCCAACGCGACGCTGCTGCCGGGCGTCACGATCGGCCGCGACGCGCTGGTCGGCGCGGGCGCGGTGGTCGTGCACGATGTGCCGGACGGCGCGGTCGTCGTCGGCAACCCGGCGCGCGTGGTCAAGCAGGTGCGGGAGATCAGCGCATATCAGGCTGGCGTGTTGCTGGACGAGCGCCGCCCCGGCGACTGACCCCCCCAGTTAGGCCACGGCAGTAAGTCGCTCAACCGCAAGCTGTAATCCATGTTGTAGTCATCCCGAAGAATCACATTCCATCCCTTCTTGATCCATCGGCTTTGGATGGTTCCCT
>JALOOE010000394.1 GCA_025454565.1 Anaerolineae bacterium | reverse complement strand
CCCTTGCCGTAAGGATCCTGGTTGATCAGCGTGGGATCATCCTCCAGCGCCTGATTGCCGGCGATGACTTCGCCGCTGACCGGCGCGTAGAGCCGCCCCACCCATTTGCCGGACTC
This sequence comes from Anaerolineae bacterium, assembly GCA_025454565.1. Lineage (GTDB taxonomy): Bacteria > Chloroflexota > Anaerolineae > CG2-30-64-16 > CG2-30-64-16 > JALOOE01. Next base: position 3,600 of record JALOOE010000394.1, on the reverse strand, counting down.
GACCGAACCGATGGGCTTGCCCTGCTCAACCTTGCGCCCGGCGCGCGGCAGCCCCACGAAGTTGATCTCTTTGGCCGTGGCCTGGGCGTAATGGCTCAGCCCGATTGTGACGATATCGCCTTCGACGCGCGTGTATTGGTGATGATCGTCGTAGTACAGTTCTTCAGGGAAGTCGTAACCGCCAATTTGCAGCATGTGATCTCTCCAATCAGCATTGATGTGTGTTGAGCCGCGTCCCGTCAGGTTTTGAGCCTGGGATCCAGCGCATCGCGCAGGCCGTCGCCCAAGCGGTTGACAGCCATCACCGTGATCATGATCGCCAGGCCGGGGAAGGTTGTGACCCACCACGCCTCGCGCAGATAGACCCGGCCTTCATAGAGCATCGTGCCCCACTCCGGGGTGGGCGGCTGGCTGCCCAAGCCCAGAAAGCTGAGCGCGCAGATGTTCAGGATGGCCCACGCCACGCCAAGGGTCATCAGGATGATCACCGGAGCGAAGACGTTCGGGAAAAGGTGTCGTAGCACGATACGAATGTCGGGTACGCCGATGGCTCGCGCGGCATCCACGTACAGGTTTTCCTTGGCCGAGAGCACGCAGCCGCGCACCGTCCTCGTGTAGGTGGGAATCGCTGCGATGGCGACCGCCAGCACCGCGTTGTTGAGGCCGGGGCCAAGCAAGGCGACGATGGCCAGGGCCAGGAAGATGCCCGGAAATGCCAGCAGGATGTCCATCCCTCGCATGATTGCCATATCCGGCCCTCGGCCGGTGTAGCCGGCCGTCAGTCCCAGGACGACGCCGGTCAGACTGGAGATCAGCACTGCGGCAAACGCGACCGAGAGCGAGATGCGACCGCCGTAGATGACGCGACTGAAGACATCGCGGCCAAACAGGTCGGTGCCGAACAGATGCTCGCGATCCGGCGGCGCGAGGCCGGGACCGGTGCCCATCGCCAGCGGGTCGTAGGGCGCCAGGAGCGGCGCGCCGACGGCGGCGACGATCAGCGCACCAAGCACCGCGAGCGCGACCAGCGCGGCCGGTTTGGCGGCGAGCCGTTTCAGCGCCAGATGCCAGGGGCTGGCCGGCGCTCGCTTTTCATCCACCGGGCCGATCTTGTCGTCTGTCATCAGACCACCAGGGGCAGGCCGGTGTGCCTGCCCATCAGAGGGCGATCACACAGGAGCGCCCCGACGCTGTCACGAATACCTGATGCGCGGATCGAGCAGCGCGTAGCAGAGGTCTACCAGCAGGTTGACCAGCATGTAAATCACGGCCACGAAGAGTACGATCCCCTGCACCACAGGGATGTCCTTGTAGAGGATGGCCTCAACCGCCGTGCGTCCGAGCCCGGGACGCGCAAAGACCATTTCCGTCACCACAGTGCCGCCCAAGAGGAACCCGAACTGCAAGCCGGCGACCGTGACGATAGGGATCAGGCTGTTCTTGAGGGCATGTCTCACCAGCACATATAGCTCGCTGCCACCCTTGGCGCGCGCCGTGACTATGTATTCTTGCCGTAACACTTCGAGCATGCTCGAGCGGGTCAGCCTGGCCATGACGGCCGCGCCGCTCAGCCCCAGGACGAGGGTCGGCATGATCAGATGTTTCAGCGTGCCGTGTCCGCCGCTCGGCAGCAGTTGCAGGACCACGCTGAAAAGGAGGATCATGAGCAGGGCCGTCCAGAAGCCCGGCGCTGACACACCCACGACGGCCAACGTCATCGCCAGGTGATCTATCCACGAGTCCCTGAACACGGCGGCCAGGATGCCGAGCGGAATCCCGACCACCAGGGCCAGGAGCATGGCAGAGAAGGCCAGCTCCAGGGTTGCGCCCATATTCTGCCGGATGATCTCAGTCACGGGACGGTACGTGAAGAGCGACGATCCCATGTCGCCGTGCAATAAGCCGTTCAGATAGCGGAAGTATTGGATGTGCAGCGGGAGATCCAGGCCGAGCTGTGATCGCAGCTTAGCGACGGCGTCAGGCGTCGCGCCCGAGGTCGCAAGGATCACCTGCACCGGATCGCCCGGCAACAGATGCAACATGCCGAAGACGAGCACGGTCAGCCCCAGCAGGAGCGGGATGGTGACGAGAAGCCGGCGACCGATGTATTGCCACATTATCTATCTGCGCGGCGCGGGTCTCGTTGGGGTGTTGGACCGTCAGGCTGCCCAACACCCCAACGGTAGTCTAGCGCTCCACCTTCACATCGTAGAAGTACGGCCACCAGCCGTGCACATCGAACGCGAGGTCTTTGACCTTGGCCGTGGCGCCGTTGTTGTTCCAGTACTCGCGCACTGGGATGACGAGGGCCTGATCCATAGCCGAGCGCTGGATCTTCTTGTAGAGATCGGCGCGCTTCGCCTCGTCCTTCGTCTGCGCCGCCTCATCGAGCAGCTTGTCTATCTCTGGATCGCTGATCTTCGACCAGTTGTAGTTGCCCTTCGATCCCAGGATGGCGCTCAAGAAGCTTGGGTCGGTGGCGCTCAGGCTCATGGGCGCCAGGTGGTGCTTGCCGTCGGCGGTCGCCTGCATGGCCGCGGGGAACGCGACCGTCTGTGTCTTCAGATCGACCCCTGCCATCTTGAGTTGGGCCTGCAGCATCTGCCCCACCTCGGACAGGAAGCCCCATGTCTGGAGATAGGTCTCCAGCGTCAGCTTCTTACCGTCCTTGACCCGGATGCCGTCCGGGCCGGCCTTCCAGCCGGCTTCGTCCAGCAGTTGCTGCGCCTTCTTCAGGTCGTAAGGATAGAGTGTCTCCAGATCCTTGTTGAACCACAGGCCGGCCCACGGGCCATAGGCGGCGGGTGATAGGTCGCGGAAGATCGTCTTGACGATCGCCTTGCGGTCGGTCGCGTAGAGGAGCGCCTGGCGCACTTTCGGATCGTCGAGCGGCGCATTCTTGCTGTTCAGGAACACGACGAGCGGCAGGCCATCCGTCCGTGCCAGGAGCACCTGGTATTTGGCATCTTTCTTCAGCCGTTCGGCATCCACCGGGGGCAGTTCGCCGATCACATCCACACCGCCCGATTCCAACGCCGCGGCGCGCGTGGCCGCATCCGGGTAGAAGCGGAAGGTGATCTTGTCGAGATACGCCGGCCCCGTGTGCTTGTAGAGGGACGGCCCCCACTTGTAGTCGGGGTTCTTCGTCAATACGATCTGCTGCTTGGGCACGTAGTCTTTGTCGGAGAACATGAAGGGGCCTGTGCCCACCTGATGCGACTGGTAGTCGGCCGGGCCCCATTTCTTGAACGCGGTGGGTGAGGCCATGCCGAGGTAGATCTGCGCCGCGGAGTCGAGGAAGGAGACGAACGGTTTGTCGAAGTTGACCTTGGCGGTGTATTCGTCAACGACCTCCGTACTTTTGTAGGAGCCCATGAGTCCGATTGCCTTCTGCGACTTGACAGCGGGATCCACGATGCGGTCGAAATTGTCCTTCACCGCCTGCGCATTGAACGGTGTGCCGTCATGGAATTTGACATCCTTGCGCAGCTTGAAGGTGTAGCTCTTCGCGTCGTCAGAAATCGTCCAGGATTCCGCCAGGCCGGGGAGGAACTTGTAGTCCGGCCCCTGGTAGACGAGGGTATCGTAGACGCTGTTGAG
>JALOOE010000393.1 GCA_025454565.1 Anaerolineae bacterium | reverse complement strand
AGCGCGTTGATCTGCTCGACGTGCGCCGGGTTGAAGGCATCGCCGAAGCGCGTGATCTGCATGGACGCCTTGCGCGCCATCAACGCATCGTACTCGTCGTCTTCCACGAACGCGACGCAGCGGCCGATGCTACTCTCGCCGTCCACGAAGCGCCACGGGAAGAAACCGACGGTGGTCCGGCGGTTCAGCAGCAGATCGAGCTCCCCGCCGACGCATTCGGCGTGGATGATGTGATCGGGGAACATCTCAATATGCATGAGCTGATACTTGGAATCATCGAAGCGCTCAGCAAGGCTCGCGCCATATTTCTTCTGGAAATGCGTCTCGGCCTCCTTGGCCTGGCGCGGCATCCATTGGCGGATGATGGTGTTCATCGGGTGATCCGCGCTGCCGGGGCCGGGATGCTGGACCATGTAGCGGATTTCGTCGGCGGTGGGCATGTCCCAGCCGAAGTGATGATAGCCGGTGTGGATGATCAGGATGTCGCCTTCGTGCACCTCGACCCGCTCCTCGACCATCTGCGACGTATAGATGTCGTAGTTGCCGCAGACATCCGAGAGATCGACGATGGCCGCCGGGCCGACCAGGAAATCCATGTCCAGGCTGGCGATGTCCTTGCCCGGCGTGTAGAAGTGGATTTCGCCGTCGAGATGCGTGCCAAGGTGGTTCGAGTGGGTCACGAGTTGTCCGTTGGCGCCATTCGGTGCCAGTCGTTTGAAGTACTTGACTTGCAGTGGCTCATAAGTCGGCCACGCCGGCGTGCCGATGCCGAGAGGGATGGTAAGATCGATGAGCTTCATGGCCGTGGTCTCCCGTGATGCGTGAAACGTGATGCGTGAAACGTGAAACGTGAAACGTGATGCGTGACGCGCCGTTCGGTGATTCGCTCAGTTACCGACTGCCGAAATCGACGAAGAAGTAGTAGCCCCAAGGCCCTGAGACGATGCCGATACCGGTTTCACGATACATCGGATTCATGATGTTGCTGCGATGTGGATCGGCGCCGGGCGGTTCGTTCCACCACATGGCAAACGCATTCTGCGGATTTTTGGCGTTCGCCCAGTTCTCGCCCGACCAGCGGGCGGAGTAGCCGGCCCGCGCAAGTCGCGTGCGGGTGACGGCCCCGTCCGATCCCACTTTTCGTTCATCATGGCCAGGATTTGGGCGGGCCACTCGGCGATTTCGGGCGGGAGCGACTTGGCTTGCGGGGCCGCGGCCGCAGATGCGTCTTGTGCAGGCTGAGATGCCAGCGCCTCCGGCGGCGGCTTGGGCTGCTCAGGCGCAGGTGGGTTGGCCTTCGTCGGTTCGGGCGCGGGTTTGGGTTGCTCAGGCGGTGGCGGATTGGCTTTGGCCGGAGCAGGAGCGGGCGTCCGGAGTGGCATTGCGACGCGCTCGGCCGGGACGAAGATCCAGTCGCCAGGATGGATCAGTGTCGGATCGGCCAGCTTGTTCGCGGCAATCAGCGCCTCAACCGAGAGACCATGCGCGGCGGCAATGTCCCAGAGGGTATCGCCCGGCCGGAATGTGTAGACATAGCCAACTATGGCCTGCGATGAGAGTGATTTTTCCGTCGGGTCAGCGGGCCCAGCGGCGATGGTGAGGTGTCCGGCTGCGAGCGCGCTCGGAATCGGTTGCGCCAGGACGACGAGAAGAAGCGGGAGCAGCAGCCGAGACAACGTGGTCAATGGTCGGTGCATGGCGGCGAGTATAGCACGACCGCGAATTCTGGGCAAATGACGACGATATGGCAATGGCTGCCCGAGGCCTCCGCCGCATCACAGTAGTTCGATCTGGTAGTCGATCAGCTCCGCGTCCAGCCGCCAGGCGGCGACGCTCTCCGCCACACGCTGGAGCAGGCCGTAGACATAATCGCCGCTGACCGAGACCGCCGCCACCGCTAACACTGCGTGGCCTAACTGGTCATGGGCCTCTACCTCGGCGACTGAGACGTTGAACTCCTTGCGGATGCGGGCGAGCAGTGGTTTGACAATCCCGCGTTTCTCTTTCAGCGAGGTCGTCCCCGGAACATAGATTTCGAGGGTTAGAAGTCCGACGCTACTAGGCATAGGGTTGATTGTGGAGAGAGAGGCGCAATCGTCGTAACGTTTCAACGCGGCAACGTGCTAATGTTCCAACGTTCCGTCGTCGATAGCCCGGCGCACGAAACGGCGCTCAGATTCGTAGCTCAAAGCCGCTTCGGCCGCGGCCAGATCGGCGACCCAACGCGGCCGAAAGAGCGTCTCCTCAGAATGCGAGCTGTCGAAGTGTGGATCATCGCGGCGTGGATCGGCCAGATGCATCAGATAGTAGTGCTCGGTGCGGCGGATGTGGAGTTCCTTGTCCGGCCAGGTGAACTCGGTGTAGCCTTCCCCGAGGTCGCGAGTGATCGTGATATCGCAATAGCCGGTTTCTTCACACACCTCGCGCACGGCTGCCTGGTCATCGGTTTCGCCAGCCTCGACATGGCCTTTGGGCAGCCGGATCTCATGCGCGAGCTCACCGTTGCGCATCACAAATCGCTCGATCAGCAGCACACGGCCTGCTTCATCCTGCACGACACCGCCGGCGGCTCGGTATTCTCGATTCTCCACTGGGCGTATCCTCGTAGTCTCAGCGTCAGGCCCGCTCAGTCCATTCCCGGTTCCCGTACTTCTCACACACCAGATCGATCGCCCAGGCCATTTCGGCTTCGTTCAGGTCGCCGGGCGTCAGGCGAAGCTCCAGGGCCGAGGTGAAGCCCGCGATCATCGCCTCGACGGCTTCGGCGTAGGTTACGCGGCGGCCGGTGAGCTGCTCCAGCGTGGACGCGTGCTCGGTGAGCGAGCGGCGCAACGCCTCTCGCTCGGCGGGCGACGGCAACGCCAAGCACTCGATGAGCCGCGTCAGCTCGCCGCAGAGGGGCAGCGTGCCGTGCTGGAGCACCACTGTGGCGCGCCGGCTTTGTGCGCTGCCCAGCAGCTTACGGCCGTTCGCCATGATCTCATACGCCGACGGCGCCTCGAAACACGCCGCCGACACATCCGGTCCTGGCCGACTGGCGCCTGGGGCCGGTTCGGCGCGGATGCCCAGTCCAGCCAGCCCTGCCACCAGCCCCGCGCTCAGCCGCAGATAACTCTCCAGCACCATGCCGGACATCAGCGGATGGTCGGGCGGCGCGACGATGCTGTAGGTCATCTCGTCGGTGTGCAGGATGGCCCGGCCGCCGGTCGGACGGCGCACGATGCCGTAGCCCAACTCGCGGCAGCGGCCAACATCCAGCGCGTTGAGCGGTTGGTGCCGGCCCAGCGAGATGCACGGCGGCTCCCATGCGTAGAAGCGCAACGTCGGCGGGGCGAGCCCCTCTGCCACCGCGCGGGAGATGGCCTCGTCCACCGCCATGTTCTCTGCGCCTGTCGCCGCGTCATGGATGAGGAGACGCCAGGAATTGATTGCGGATTGTGGAATGCGGATTGCGGATTCGCGTGCGGTCGCGTCTCCCACCTGCTGATTTGTTGATTTGTTGATTTGCTGATTTTCCGCTTCGATCATGCCCACAGCAGGTACTTCCCATCCTTCATGAACACTTCGCCGTCCACGGTCACCTGGCCGCCCTGTCGCAGGTCGCAAATCATGTCCCAGTGGATGGCCGACTGGTTGATCGAGCCGGTTTCGGGATAGCCGTTGCCGAGCGCCAGATGCACCGTGCCGCCGATTTTTTCATCGAACAGGATGCTTTTGATGAAACGCTGGATGCCGAAGTTGGTCCCGAATGCAAACTCGCCCAACCGGCGCGCGCCCGCATCGGCATTGAGCATTTGCGTCAGGAACTCCTCATTCTTCGCCGCCGACCATTTGACCACGACGCCATCCTCGAACCACAGGCGCACGTCAGTCACCTCGCGGCCGTGAGTGACGGCCGGGAAGGAGAAGCGCACGTGGCCGTTCACCTTCGTCTCTTCCGGGCCGGTGAAGATCTCGCCGCTGGGCATGTTGTGGGTCGCGCTGGAGTTGATGAAGGTTCGCCCTGCGATGCCAACGGTCAGGTCGGTGTCGGGCCCGACCAGGTGCGCCTCGCGCTTGCCCTTCAGCCAATCCACAAGGATCTGCTGGCGCGCTTCCACCTGCTGCCAGCTTGCGACCGGATCAGGCTGATCGCACAGACACGCCGAATAGACGAAATCTTCAAAATCGGCAAGCGACATGTCGGCGTCTTGGGCGTAGGCGTCGGTGGGGAACATGACCACGTTCCAACGCAACGCGCCGCTGGCCCCGCGCTCCATGGCGGTCTTCATCAGCGGCCGCATCGCCTGCGCGCGAACAGCCTGCCGCGCCGGATCGATGCCGGAGAGCTCGCGCGTGTTGGTATCAGCGCGGACCGAAATCCGCACATCGAAGGTTTCGATGATCTGCTGCAACACCGGCGAGACGTAGCGCAACTGCTCCTCATGGGCGTGCTCGAAGAAGATCGCGTTCAATCCGGGCAGATCGGCCAGCACGAGCGGATGGGCTCCGCGCTGGATGGTCAGCTTGTACAACTCTTGGACGAGCGGGGCCGCAACAGGCGCAGCCATGATGAAGACCTGGTCGCCGGCCTTGATCCGGGTTGAGTAATCCACGAGTGTGCGGGCAAGGTTAACGATGCGATAGTCGGGCATGGAAATCCTTTCGTTGACGGACGATGGACGATGGACGGTGGATGGCGGACTATTCGTCTCTATACGCTGATTCACTCACCCCACAAGGCGGAGCGTCACCTCCGTGCCCGGCTCTGTTACGTCTCTTGGGACGAAGGCCAAGGCGATTGGGCGACTCAGCGCGGGCGACCAGACGGTTGTGCCGACGAAGCCGCCCCGGCTGTGACCGCTGCCGCCGGCGGCTATCGTTGCACCCCTCAGTTCGGAGATCGGGGCATCCGCGGGCAGGAGTAGACCGACCATGCGCCGCGTCACCTTATCGTAGTTGAGCTGGCGGGCGATGACCTCTTGCCCGGTGTAGCAGCCCTTATTATCGCTGATGGCAGCGCGCAACCCAGCTTCCAGCGGCGTGACCTGATCGCTCAATTCGCTGCCCCAGGCCGGGATGCCCTTTTCGACCCGCATCACCTCAGCTTGGCCCTCACTGAGGGCGGGCGCCGCGGCGGTGAGGATGGCACGCAGTGCGTCGACGTGCTTCGCCGCAGCAATGACGGTCCAATCAGACGCTTCCAGAGCGCCGCCGCGTTGGAGCATGGCAGGCGCGTCGCCGATCGAGCCGCTACGCCAGGCATAGGGTTGCAGATCGTCAAGCGCCACGCCTGCCGCATCGGCCAACCACTTCGCCGCTCCCGGCCCAAACAGCCCAAACTGGACCGTTTCGGTGCTCAAATCGCTGACCTCAAGCTGGTCGTTCCAGAAGATCAGGTTGCTGAGATGAGAGGTGAGCGTGCCGGCACGACCTGGCGCGGTGCGCAGATAGACGGCGTCCTCGGAGGCGCACGCGATCAGCAGCGCGATCATGCGGCCCGCCGCAGTTGCCAGCACAGTCGGCAGACCGGCGCCGGGCGCCAACTTGCGGAAGTCGTTGGTCGAGAGCCGCTGCAAGAAGTCGAGCCGGTCGCGGCCGGACACACGCAGCCAGCCGTTGCCGCTCAGATCGGCCCACGCGACCGCTGTGCAGGCGGCTGTGTAGGCAAGCTCGGGTGATGTGGGTGGCGTCATGGGATGAACTCCGGCCATGAGTGGATTTGCTACAGACATCGTACCACTCCTGCCGCGCCCGCGCTGTGAGGCGGCTCTCGATCTCCAACTGGCCGGAACCAGATTATAACACCGGCGCGCGCCGCGTGCCAATTGCGCGCAGCAGGAGATGCTGATACAATCGGATTGACGACGGACGACCGACGACCGACGACCGACGACGGATTCAAGGATCACGCATCACGTTTCACGTTTCACGCTTCACGCATCACGTTTCACGGTGGGCCCATGACCGACCAACTCCTCAGCCAAAAAAACATCCTGCTCTGCATCACGGGCGGGATCGCTGCCTATAAAGCCGCCGACCTTTGCAGCAAATTGGTGCAGGCCGGCGCGCACGTGGATGTGGTAATGACCGAGGCGGCGACCAGGTTCGTTGCGCCGCTCACGTTCAGCGCGCTCAGCGGGCGGGCCGCGCGTGTCGACATGTGGACGGAGGCCGGCGGCCAGCCGATCCCGCACGTGCAGATGGCCGCGGCCGCCGATCTGGTCATCGTCGCGCCGCTGAGCGCCAACACGCTGGCCAAGTTGGCGCTGGGCTTGGCCGACAACTTGCTCACCTCGACACTGCTTGCGACGCATGTGCCGTGGGTGCTGGCCCCGGCGATGGAGTCGCACATGTGGTCGAACGCGATCACCCAGGCCCACGCGACGAGCCTCGCGGCGCGCGGGGCGCTTCTCGTCGGGCCGGGAGAGGGGCGGCTCGCATCGGGCGCGCTGGGCGTGGGGCGCATGGCCGAGCCGGTCGAAATCCTGGCCGCCGCACGCGCTGTGTTCGCCAGGGGAGGGCCACTCGCCGGTCGCCATGTGGTGGTGACGGCGGGTGGCACGCAGGAGCCGCTCGACCCGGTGCGTTACATCACCAATGCCTCATCGGGCAAGATGGGGGTGGCGCTGGCTGAAGTCGCACGCGATCTGGGCGCCGATGTGACGCTCGTCCACGCGCCGCTGGCGATGCCTGTGCCGTACGGCGTCGATGGCGTCCGTGTATACACGGCCCGGCAGATGTGTGACGCCGTGCTCGACCGCCTGCCGCAGACCGAGATCCTCATCGGCGCGGCTGCCGTGGCCGATTTCCGGCCTGCCGAAGCCGCAAGCCAGAAGATTAAGAAGACGCCGGGCCAGGAAGCGCTGACGGTCCGCCTCGTCCGCAATCCGGATATCCTGGGTGAGGTCGCAACGCGGCGAGCACAAACCGGCCTACCTGCCGTGGTGGTCGGTTTCGCGGCGGAGACACAGGATTTACTGGCGAATGCCGCGGCCAAGCTGGCGGCCAAGCGGCTCGACATCATCGTGGCGAACGATGTCACCGAGCCGGGCAGCGGCTTCGGCGCGGACGATAACCGCGTGACGTTGCTCTTCGCCGATGGCCGGCAGGAGGCGTTGCCCCTCATGGGCAAACGAGAGGTTGCTTGGCGTGTGCTGCAAGCGGCGGCAGCACTGGGTGGCAGAACGCGGCAGGAGGCAGAGGCATCGTGACTGCGCAGATCAGCGACTCGATCCGGTATCAGGATCGCGATTTCAGCGTGGTTGGCTGGGAGGGTGCGGCGCCGTTCGATCCGGCCGCTCACGCCCTGGCGCCGGTGATGTTCTCTACCGGCTGTTGGCAGGGGTACTACTGCGCCTATGAGGTGGTTGCGCTCGGCGCAGCGGCCGAGGACAGTGGGAAAGGCGCAACGCAGCCGGAGGTGTTGCGTCTGACCAAGGTCTACATCGGTCTGGCAGATGAACAGCGCGTCGCGGCCGAGCGTGGTGCTGGACCGAAGCTGTTCGGCCTGCCTCCGAGCTACTCAGAGTCAGACGGCTGTTTCGTCTACGACGGTTTGGCCGCTGCGATGCCCTATTCGGGATGCTTGACGCTTGGCGCTGACTTCGTCTGGGATCAATACGTGCACATGGGTTTTCATCCGCCGTGGAAATACCGCACGGTGCTCGATCTGACCTTCGCGGCCGGACGACTGTTGGAGGCGGTAGATCGATCCGAGGAGATGGCGCGTCTGCGCACCGCCGCGGGGGACGGATCGCTCCTCGCGTTGTTCAAACCGCTCGAGCCGAAGCCCTGTGCAGATCATTTGGCTGACCCACGAGCGACGTGCTATACTCGCGCGGTAGCTTCACTCTGCCCGCCACGAAGGCTTGATGAACCACTCTTCCATAGCGACACTCAGGAGCTTCCGCGGTAATGCGCGCGGCTGTGTCTACACCGAGGCTCTGTGGGGCATTCCATACAACCTGTACGCGCCGTATGTCTCGGTCTACATGCTGGCACTGGGGCTGACCGATGCGCAGATCGGGCTGATCACCAGCATCGGCCTGGGCTTCCAGGTCTTCTGGGCGCTGATGAGCGGCGCTATTACCGATAAAGTGGGCCGGCGGCGCACCACGCTGATCACCGACCTCGTCTCTTGGAGCGTGCCGTGCCTGATTTGGGCCTTCTCCCAGAATTTTTGGTGGTTCCTGGTGGCGGCCATTTTCAACGCAGTCTGGCGCGTCTCGCAGAACTCATGGACCTGCCTGCTGGTCGAGGACACCGATCCTGCGCTGCTCGTGGAAGTCTATTCGTGGATCTACATCGCGAACGTCATCGTCGCCTTCATCGCGCCGTTCAGCGGTCTGCTGATCGAGTGGTTCACGCTCGTGCCCGCCATGCGGATGCTGTTCCTGTTTTCCTTCGTGATGATGACCATTAAGTTCTACGCGACGAATGCCATGACCACTGAGACACAACGCGGCGTGATTCGCATGCAGGAGACGCGTGGACAGCCGCTCTTCTCAATTCTCGGCGGATCGGCAGGGGTGCTCAGGGAGGTCGTGCACTCGCCGGTCATCCTGGCAACCACCGGGGTGATGATCATCCTGAGTATCTCCCGGATGATCCAAGGCACCTTCTGGTCGATCCTGGCGACCGAGAAGCTGGGCGTTCCGGACCAGTGGCTGGCGATTTTCTTCTCGGCGCGCTCCCTGGTCATGCTGCTGATGTTTTTCCTCGTGATGCCCCGGTTTCGCAACGTAGGCGTCCACAAACCGATGTTTTTCGGGTTCATCGGTTTGCTCTTCAGTCAGCTCCTGTTGATTACGCTGCCGCCGGGGAGCTACTGGCTGCTGCTGGTGTCCACACTGATGGAAGCGTGCAGCCTGCCGGTTGCCAGCGCACTCCTTGATAAACTGGTCGTCCTCGTCGTCGATCCCAAGGAACGGGCCCGGATCATGGCGATAGTCTATGTCATCGTGATCGTGTTTACCTCGCCCTTCGGGTGGATCGCCGGTCAGATGTCGCAGGTCAACCGCACCCTGCCTTTCGTCTTGAGCATCGTTCTCTACGCCATCGGGGGCCTGCTGATCCTGGTTGAAGGCCGCCTGGAGCGCGTGCACGGCACTCCGGATCAGGCGGTTGCGTGAAGGACAAATCAGCAGGCGGCAAATCGGCATTTGTTGGATGACGTTTGACGTTTCACGCATCACGTTTCACACATCATGGAGACCGACATGGCTCGAATCAAGCCCAATGACATCTTCGAACATCTCAAACCGCAGATGCGAGCAGCGCTGGATGAGGCCGTAGACAAGACCTTGCCCGACGTTGAGGTGGACAAGCGCCAACTCTATCTGGCATTCCGCCGCGCGCTGACGCTCAGACTCAAGCCGTGGGAGAACGTGCCGGCTGCGGCAGTGGATGCGGATTGACGCGGCCATGCCCTATGCATGGTTGGTACGGCGCTGCGGCCATGTCGCCTTTTTCACGGCGGTCTTGCTGCTCGTTGTTGCAACCGGCGTCTGGAGCGCCGCTGCCGGGTATCCGGCTTTCCCGGATGGCGATGCGGGCGGAGCGGCCAAGCGGTCCGCGCCCGTACCGGTCTACTCCTATCGTGTCGTTGCCACGCACCCGCACGATCCATCCGCCTTCACGCAGGGGTTAGTCTACGCAGACGAGGTGTTCTACGAGGGGACGGGACTCTATGGTCGCTCCTCGCTGCGACGGGTCGATCCGCCGACCGGACAAGTGCAGCAGCAGGTCGATCTTCCACCGGCCTATTTCGGCGAAGGCGTGGCATTGGTGGGCGATACCCTCTATCAACTGACATGGCAAGAGCACACAGTATTCACCTATGAACGGCACAGCTTCGCCGCGACCGGTCACTTCACGTATACGACCGAAGGCTGGGGGCTCACCTATGACGGCCAGCGCTTGATCATGAGCGATGGCTCAAACACGCTCTATTTTCGCGATCCAGTGACCTTCGAGGAGACGGGCCGCGTCCAGGTGTTCGACGGCGCGACGCCGGTAACCCTGCTCAATGAGCTCGAGTTCATTGGCGGCGAAGTCTACGCTAACGTTTGGCAGACCGACCGCATCGCTCGCATCGAGCCACAGACGGGACGCGTCACCGCCTGGATTGATCTCACTGGGCTGCGACCGCCGCAGACCGATGTGTTGAACGGTATCGCTTACGATGCCGGACAGGATCGGCTCTTCGTGACCGGTAAGCTCTGGCCTTATCTCTACGAAATCGCACTTGTTCCGCGGCCGACAGCCTTCATGCCTTTGGTCTGGAAGAGTTGAGCGATGGAGAATTGCACCCTCACCGCAGTTCCCGGCATCCGCGTCGGCCACGCCACAGATCCCATCGGCCTCACCGGTTGCACCGTCATCCTGTGTGGCGCATCGGGCGCCATCGGTGGGGTGGAGCAGCGCGGGGGTGCGCCCGGCACGCGTGAGACCGACCTGTTGCG
>JALOOE010000392.1 GCA_025454565.1 Anaerolineae bacterium | reverse complement strand
GAGGACGTGATCTGTCGTCCTTCAGCGACGAGAAAGTTGAGCGCGCGGAGGTACACTGGGAGCCGCCCAATGACGATGTCTGGAATCGATCGCTTTGCCATTTTTTCTCTCCTTCCGATGTTTGGCTGCTGGTCAGACAGTAACGCTTTGCCAATCGGTCGCACAATACCTGTGGCCGCTTCGTTTCTCTCTTGTGAATCCTACCTTGCCATTGTAGCACAAGTGCGATCCTTGTGCAAGTGTTGACAAGGCGCTCGTATGATGCTATCGTGAGGCAGCTCACGAGGTCATTTCCGGCGCTGGTGTAGAGGGGAGAAGGAGCGCGGCGTTGGCCGTCAGCGCACGGTTGGTGTTGGCAGCCCCCCTGGCGATGCTGAATCCTCGTTGAGATTTCGGAAGATATCTTGCTGCACTAAACACCGAAAGGCATTATAACGATATCGGTTATCCAGTTCATGATTCCGACAGCCGGGCATGGATGTACGCCCGGCTGTAGCGCGAGGAGTAAGGTCATGCGGAGCGCGTTAGTTGTCATTCTGATCATCGGCGCGGTGGTCGGCTTGAGCTGGCTGGGTTACCAGCAATTCGGCGGCGCAAAAGCGGCTGCCGGCCCCGACTATGACGTCATACCCGTGTCGCGGGGCGATATCACCTCCGTTGTGAGCGCGTCCGGCACGGTGCTGCCCGAGCGGCAGACGAATCTGACGTTTCAAAGCGGCGGCACGATCACCAGCGTGCCGGTTCAGGTCGGCGATCAGGTGAAGATCGGGCAGGTGTTGGCGCAGCTCGATGCGAAGGATCTCGAGTTAGCCATACGTCAGGCCCAGATTGGCGTGCGCCAGGCGGAGGCGCAACTGGCGCAACTGAAGGTCGGGCCGAACGCGGTGGATGTGGCGTCGGCGAAAGCCGCGCTGGCGAGCGCGCAGGCCGCCTACCAGCAAGTGCTGAACGGCACGGACGCCGATCGGCTGGCCGCGGCACGCGCACAGGTGGAGCAAGCGCGCGTGGTGCTCGAACAGGCGCAGCAGCAATTCGACAAGGTCAAGGATGTGCCAGGCGTCGGCATGTTGCCGCAATCGCTCCAGCTTCAGCAGGCCACGATCGGCTACGAAACTGCCCAGGCGAACTACCGCGTATCCAGCCGCGGCGCCGATCAGGCCCAACTGGCGGCCAGCCAGGCACAGATCGCACAGGCGCAAGCCGCACTGGATCGCGTTCAGCGCGGGCCGACGAAGGAGCAGGTTGACGTGGCGCAGGCCGCCGTCGATCAGGCGCAATTGGCCGTGGAACAGGCACAACGCCGGCTGGAGAACACGCGTCTCGTTGCGCCCTGGAGCGGCATCGTGACTTCCGTCGCCGCCGTCGAGGGTGCGCTGGCGCAGCCCGGCATCCCGGCGCTGCAATTGACCGACCAGAGCCAGTTTCACATCAATGTGCAAGTGGACGAAGTAGATGTCGCCAGCGTAGCGCCCGATCAGGCGGTGAACATCGAGCTGGATGCATTGCCCGGTCAGAAATTCGCGGGGCATGTGCACAAGATCGCGCCCGCGGCGACGGTAGATCAGGCCGGCACGACCTCCTACGTGGTCACCGTGCACTTCGACCGAACGGATACGCCGGTGCGCGCCGGGATGAGCGCGACAGCCAACATCACCAGCAACTCGCGCAAGGATGTGCTGTTGGCGCCCAACCGGGCCGTGCAGATCGACCGCGAATCGGGCCGGACCTATATCGAGAAAGAGACCGATCTCGGCCCGCAGAAGGTCGAGGTGCGTCTTGGGTTGCGCGATGAACAACACAGCGAAGTGCGCGAAGGCTTGGCCGAGAATGACAGGGTCATCATTCGCAAGACCAACAGTCTCGAGCAGCTTCAAAAAGCATTTGGTCAGAACAACTGATGATGGATAGACACATGGCTGAACCAGACAGCGGCCCGGTCATCGCGATCAAGGACATCACCAAGGTCTACAGCATGGGCGAGGTCGAGGTGCATGCCCTGCGCGGTGTCTCGTTGACGGTGGAACACGGCGAGATGCTGGCGATCATGGGGCCGTCCGGCTCCGGCAAATCAACTTTGATGAACATCGTCGGCTGTCTAGACCAGCCCACCGCAGGCGAATATTGGCTGGCGGGCGAGGATGTCTCGCGGCTCAACGACGACCGGCTGGCCGAGATCCGCAACCAGCGCATCGGCTTTGTGTTCCAAAGTTTCAACCTGCTGGCGAGAACCTCGGCGGTGCAGAATGTCGAGCTGCCGCTGATCTATTCCGGCACGCGCAATCGCCGGGCGCGCGCGGTGGAAGCGTTGCAGCGGGTGGGCCTGGGCGAGCGGCTGACACATCGCCCGAATGAGCTCTCCGGCGGGCAACAACAGCGCGTCGCTATCGCTCGTGCGCTCGTGACTTCGCCCAGCATCATCATGGCCGACGAACCGACGGGCAACCTGGACTCGAAGGCTGGCGCCGAGGTGATGCACATCTTCCAGCAACTCAACGAGGAGCAGGGCATCACCGTCATTCTCGTGACGCACGAGCCGGACATCGCCGAGCACTGCCGGCGCATGGTGCACATGTATGACGGCAAGGTGCTCTGCGACGAGCCGGTGCTGAACCAGCGCCGCGCCGGAGAATCGGCGTATTTGATCGACCCGCGACCGGCAATGACGACGGTAGACGGATGACGGTAGACGAAAGATGACGAGAGCCTGTTTCCGTCTTCCGTCTGCGGTCTTCCGTCACCTTTTGGGGTGTCAACCATGAACATCACTGAAGCAATCCGGCTGGCATTGCGGGCGCTGGCCGTCAACAAGCTGCGTTCGGCATTGACCATGTTGGGCATCATCATCGGCGTCGGCGCCGTGATCACCTTGCTTTCCGTCGGACAAGGGGTGCAAACGCTGGTGACCGAGCAACTGCAGAGCATCGGTACCAACCTGCTTTTTGTTGTGCCAGGCAACATCGGTGCGGGCGGACAGGCACAATTCCGCATGGCCGCGCGCTCAACCCTGACCTCCGGCGATGTCGACGCGATCGCCGATCCGCTCAACGTGCCGAGCGTCGCGCGCATCGCGCCCGAGCTGATGAGCGCGGCAACCGTGAGCTTCGGCAAAAAGGACTTGCGGCTCTCTGTCTCCGGCGTCACACCAGCTTATGAGGGCGTGCGCAACATGAAGGTCGCTCAGGGTAGCTTTCTCACCGAGACAGATCTTGCCGGGCGGTCGCGCGTCGTGGTGTTGGGCAGCCGGGCAGCCGAGAAGCTCTTCGGGGCCGAAGTCTACCCGATCGGCCAGACGATCAAGATCAACAATGTGCCTTTCAAGGTGATCGGTGTTCTCGAAGAGAAAGGCGGCGGCGGCGGATTCGGCGGCGGCAATAACCAGGATGAGGTGGTGCTGACGCCGATGTCCACCGCGCACCAGCGGCTGTTCACGACGCGATTTCGCAGCCCGAAGGGAGAGCCGCTCGTCTCGGTGATCTACACGCAGGTGGTCAGCGAGGAGCGCATGCCACAAGCCACAGACGAGATCGGCCGGCTGCTGCGGCAGCGTCACGACATCAAGTATCAGGACGAGGACGATTTCACGGTCATCAACCAAAAGGATCTCGTGGCGATCTTCGGGCAGATCACCGGCGTCTTGACGATCTTCCTGGGCGCGATCGCCGGCATCAGCCTGCTGGTCGGCGGCATCGGCATCATGAATATCATGCTCGTCTCGGTCACCGAGCGCAC
>JALOOE010000391.1 GCA_025454565.1 Anaerolineae bacterium | reverse complement strand
CGAAGCAGCGAAGCAGCGAATGAACGAATCGGCGAATCGGCGAAGCAGCGAATGAACGAATCAGCGAATCGGCGAAGCAGCGAATCGGTCGTCCGTCGTCTATCGTCCGTCGTCAATCGTCTCGCCCCCTGGGCCGTATTCGCCGCGCTGCTCGTCTGGGGCTGGCGCGGGCAGAACCTCTTCCACGACATTCCAACTTACGGCGACGTGCTGGAGCTGATGTGGGGTATCTCCTGGTATGGCGATGCATTGCGCGCAGGCGTCGATCCCGCGGTCTATCCTTTGGCGTTCTATCCCGGTGGCTGGCAGCTTGCGACCTTCGGACAATCGGTGGGACCGGCGCTCTTTCTGGCGATGTTGCCGTTGCACTGGATCGCTGGAGCCGCGTTCGCCTATCAAGTTGCCGTCCTGCTGACCTTTGTGCTGGCCTTCGGGGGTACGCTTGCGCTCGCCGGCCGGTTCATGGGACGATTGGGCGCGACAGTTGTGGCGTTGCTGTACACTTTTTGGGGCTTTCGCTGGTTCCAGACCCTCGGCCATCTGAACTTTCTGCTCGGCTCAGCCTGTTTGCCGTGGATGGTGTGGGCGTTGGAGCGTTTCCTCCAAAAATCATCGGCGTCCATCCGTGCTCACACCTGCACCGGCGCCGAAGCGCAGCACGGGCGCAAGTGGTCGCGGCCGATACTCTGGCTTTTTCTCGTGGGGGTGGCGTGGGCCGCGGCCATCGCCGGCTCGATGTACTTCATCTGGATCGGCGGCATCCTGCTGGCCGGTTGGCTGTTGGGTCGGCGGTTGGGCAAGCAGATCAACTGGCGAACGGCTTTGATCGGCTTTGCTATCCCGGCCGCCGTGGCGCTCCTGCTTTCGCTGCCTGCCCTCCTCGCCTACTGGCGCGCCAGCAGCGCCATCGGCGCCGGCTCGCATGATCTGACGGAAGTGAATTTCTGGGGCGCCAGCCTCAACAGCCTGCCGCTGCCCTACATCTTCAGTTCGCTGCTGGGTTCGTTCGCCACGTCGATCTATCGCGGCATCACTTATGAGCAAGCGACGACGAATCTGGGGCTGGTGGCAGCGGTTACGGCTATCGGCGGCATGTTGGTGGCGAGCGCGGCCGCAAACCGTCGTCGCTGGCTGCCGGTATTGATTCTCACGCCTGTCGCGCTGATCCTTTCGTTGGGGTTGACGCTGAAATGGGACAACCAAGCGCTGCAATGGGAGGCGTTGCGGCCGCTCAACACCGTGCTCTGGCAGCTCGGGCATCTGCTCAAGCCGGATGTCTTTGCCGAGGCGCAACCGCCTGCACCGTTTGATGCAGCGATCCCGCTGCCGGGGATGCTGTTGGCCGCGGTTGTGCCGCTTTTCGAGCGGGCCCGCGTGTTCGCGCGGTACATCCTGATCGCTGCGCTGGGGGTCTTCCTGCTGTCGGGTCTGGCGGTGACGCGCGTGCGCTGGGGATGGGCGCGGTGGCTGCTGGCGGCCGTACTGATCTTCGAGGTGATCCCGCCGTCGCTGGGACGCGCGCCGTTCCCGCCGCCGCCGCATCCGGCCTTCGAGTGGCTTAAGTCCCAGCCGGACGGTGCAGTGGCCGACGTGCTCGCGGCGCACCCCGGCACGTTGGTGCTCATCAACCGGGGCGAGACGGTGTGGGCCACGCGGGTACACGGCAAACCGGCTATCGCCGGGGCCAGCAGCGTCTGGCCGGCGACCACGACCTTTATGAATGAGTGGCTGGCGACGCATCCGCACGCGTTCACCGGCCCGACGGCTGTGCCGCTGCTGCGCTCTTTTGGGACGCGCTATCTGCTGCTGCACATGACGAGCGACTGGGAGAAGGAGATCCTGGAGGAGGCCCGGCAGAATCCGGAGCTCAAGTTCATCCGCTGCTTCGAGCCGCCCGCCGGCCCTGGCGCCTGGTACTATCCGATTTGCGCGTTCGAACTCCAGCCGCCGGTCAATGCCAACGTCAACCTGGCGCCGGTTGAAGGCTGGTCGGGTCAGGAGGATTGGGGCGTGTGGGCGGTCGGGCCGGAGTCGCGCGCCAGCTTCGTGGCGATGACTCAGAGGCCGCATCGGTTGGTGCTGGAGGCCTTCCCGAACTGCATCCCTGGTCGAACACAGGCGCTCACCGTTGAGGTGAACGGCACGCGGCTGGCCGAGCACACCTGGGCGAATTGTGACCCGTGGGCGGCCGCGTTTACCATCCCGGCATCGCTTGTGCGGCTGGGCGGCAACGATGTGGTGATTCGCCCGGCCTATGCGGTCGCGCCGCCTGATGGAGATACGCGACCACTATCGGTGGGCTTCAGTAAGTTGCGGGTGGACGCCGAACCATAGGGATTTTCGTCGAGAATGACCAACCAACCATCGCTTGAATCGTTCCGTGGACGCGTAGCCCGGCTCGCGCCGCTGATCTTGCCCTGGTGCGCGTTTCTCCTCTTCATGGTATGGGTGTGGGGCGCGCGCGACATCTTCCGCACCGTGCCCCACTACGGCGATGCGCTGGAGACTATTGTCAGCGCGACCTGGTTCAGCGATGCCCTGGCAAGCGGGCAGAATCCGCTCATCTACCCCTACAATTTCTTCCCCGAAGGGTGGCGGATCGGCAGCCATTCGGTCGGCTCATTTCTTTATCTCGCCCTCGTGCCGCTGGTGCGCGCCGGCGGAGGCGCGTTCGCCTTCAACGTTGCGCTGCTTTTCACCTGCGTCTTTGGATTCGCCGGCGCGCTCTTGTGGACGCGCCGGCACCTGACCCCAATGCCTGCGACCATCGTCTCGCTCGCTATCACGTTTTGGAGCATGCGCTGGTGGGAGATCATGCGCGGCCGGCTCCATACCTTCCTGCCTGCGGCGATCCTGCCGTGGATGCTATGGGGGGTCGAACGCGCCTTTGCCGCGTCCAGCCGGCGGCGCCGCGTTGGCTGGCTGATTTTCGTCGCTGCACTATGGGCGGTGACATTCAATCTCAGCCTCTATTTCGTGTTCCTCAACGGCGTCCTGCTGGCCTTGTGGATGCTGTTCATCACGGGAAGCAGACGCGAAGGCTGGTCGAAGCGATTGCTGGATTTGTGCATCGTCGGCGCACTCCTGCTGGTTCTCGGCGCGCCGTGGCTGATCCTGAATCTGCGCGAATCGGCCATCGCCGCCCCACTATTCTACCGGATCGCCGAGGTGAATTTCGCCGGCGCCAGCCTGAACAGCTTCCCGGTCCCGTTCCTGAATCATCCGTGGCTCGCGTCTTTCGCACGTTCGTTCTACCGCGGCGAGCCGTGGGACCAGGCGATGGGTAACTTCGGCCTGGGGTGGACGTTCGTCGCGATCCTCGGCATCTTCCTGGCGCGCAAGCATCGGGCGTGGCGGCCGGCCGTGGCTATGGCAGTGGTGGGTCTGCTCCTCGCCCAGGGGCTCACGCTGCACTGGGACGGCCAGACGGTGCAATGGCCCGCGCTGCGACCGCTGAATCAGGTGCTCTGGCAGATCGGGCACAGCCTCAAGCCGGGCTTCTTCGTGGATGCCCAGCCGCCGGAGCCGTTCGCCGACGCTGTTCCGCTGCCGGCGCTGCTTTTGTCCATCTTCGTGCCTTTCTGGGAGCGCGGCCGGATGTTCGCCCGTTACGCGCTCGGGGCCAGCGTGGCGGTGCTGCTGCTGGCAGGGATGGCGTTGGTCGCGGTGCGCCGGCTGTGGCCGAATCGACCGGTCGCCGGTCTGGCGCTGCAACTGGCTTTGGCCGGCATC
>JALOOE010000390.1 GCA_025454565.1 Anaerolineae bacterium | reverse complement strand
GCGTAGCCGTAGTGACTGTGCAGATGGTGGATGTATTCCTGGCGCACGATTTCTTCGGGCGTGGCCGTGCGGTAATCGGCTCGAAGCTCACAATAAATCAGTTCTTTGCCCGCGCTGGTTTTGCGCGAGAGTTGTTGCGTTGCCATACCACTCCTTGTCTAGAATCAATCGAGTACCTTCCAATGGGGCTCTACCGTTCCCCTGCTCCCTTTCCCCCCTGCTCCCTAGCTCCCCCGCATCCGCTCCAGCTCTACCTCAAAAATCCGCCGCACGATCGCTACGCTGCATGCGTAAGTCGCGTCCACCCCGAAATAGCTCAGGCTTTTGCTCAGCAGGCTTTGCCGGCGGCTGTATGGCGTGTCAGACGCGTAGTGCAGCAGGCCGATGTCGTATGGCGCGTTGATGAAGAGGTTGACGATCTCGTTGACCGGGTAGCGCTGCGGGTAGATATCCTCGTACACCGCGCTGAGATAGGGCCCGGCCTCCATCTCCAGATCGGTGTAGCCCTCACGATAGAACACGCTCATGAAATCCCGGTTTTGCAGGAAGGTGCCGCGCACCGTGACGGCTTTCTGGTTGTCGAACACGGTGCCATAGAGCAGATATGGGGCGACGTGTTGGGCCAGGAAGCAGTTTTTGAAGAGGAACGTGTTGCGCGAGTGCTCGTCATACACCACATTCGGGATCATCACATCGCCCACCCGGCCGTTGAGCGTGGCAGCTTTGCCCGCCACGTATACGCCCAATAGATCGGTCGAGGCGGAGGCGATCTGCGCCAGCAGGTGATAAGCCGCGAAGCCGAGCGGGTAATCGACGTTGACGATCAGCGCTTTGCTGTCGGCCAACGCCTCCAGCCCCGGCATCTGCAGCCGAGGATCGAGGCAACTCGGATCGATCGCCTGTAGATCGATCACCTGGGCGCTGATGTCGAGGGAGTGCGGCTCGTCGAATCGATGCACACCGGCAGTCGCCTCGATCTCGCTCAGAGCGCGCTGCTCATCGGGATTGTTACGCAGGTAGGCGCGCTGCACATAGTAGAGGAAATCGGTCTGCGCCCCCGTATCGCCCCGCTCGACCAGCCGCTGCCACTCTTCGGCGAGCCCTTCGGGATTCGTCTCCCGCGCAAAGCGCACCAGCGCCTCGCGTCGCGATAGGGCGAAGCCCGAAAGCAAGTTGGGGATGCTGTGCGGGTTGCTGGAGATGAAGTAGACCGGTCGGAAGTCGAGATAGAGGTGATCGGCGGCCCGCACCAGGTCATCCCACCAGCTTTCGACGGCCCGGCGATAGTCGTTGAAACCGCGTGCCAGGGAGGTAACACGGATGTCCGCCAGGCCCAGCGCCAACGCTTGCATCTTGGCATCGAACTGCTTCCCCCAGACCTGATGCAGCCGGGCGAAGTCCTCCTGGCTGACGCCCAGGGTATGGCGCAGCGCCTCCGGCTCCTGGCCGGCGAGTCTGGCGCCGGACGCCAGCTCATGCCCCAACTGCGTGACCGCCAGCCGGCGATGCAGCTTGTTCCACTCGATCTGGAAGGCCGTCAGGCAGGGGATCAGGTCGTCGATATCGGAGACGCTGGCGACGAACGCCGCGATCGTGTCCCGCCCGTCGAACTGCATCCGGCGGCGGCGTGCGGCCGCATCGACGCGCGCCCAGCCGGCGACATCGCCCAGCCCGCCGCGGCGGAACACATCCTCCGATTGGCCCAAGACCACCCGCCGCACGTCGTGGATGCAATCGGGCAGGCGCAACGCTGCGTAGAGGAATGCTGATGCGTCGAACTCCGGCGTCTCGGCGCTCAGGTGCAGGCTGGAGCGCATCCCCTCATGCGTCTCCTCCAGCGAGCGGATACGGATCTCGCCTGAACTGCGGAGCAGGGAATAGTAGGTGCGGATGTAAAGCTCGATGCCTTCGCCGGTGGTCTCCGGCACGGTGCGGATCATGGCTGCCTCCCGCGGCGCATCTGCGCTGCGTGAATCGGAATGGCGGACTGCCGTAGCGTCGATTGTATCTCGCACGCACGGTCGGGTCAAGCTGATGACCCCCTGGGGTGCATTTCACGTCGATTAGCCCAGGGCATGAAACTCAGAAACGGAACCGTACTTGCAATGCGCACTGCTTGTGGTTAGAATGGTGCCGTAACTGCTACTAGCGATCCCTACTGGGACGGGAGGCATGGGTGGACACACAGACTTTGACGGCTGTTGAGACGCCGCTGGCGCCAGACATGACGCTACCCGACATCGATCTCAAGGATCCCGCCTTCTACTTCAACCGGGAGCTGAGTTGGATCGAGTTCAATCGTCGGGTGTTGGAGGAGGTGCAGGATGCCCGCCATCCGCTCCTCGAACGCATCAAGTTCCTGGCGATCTTCAGCTCGAACCTCGATGAGTTCTTCATGATCCGCGTCTCAGGCCTCAAGGATCAGATCGAGGCCGGTGTGGTCAACCTGCCGCCGGACGGCATGACCCCCACCCAACAGCTCGAGCAGATTCGCGCTATCGTGCTCCCCATGATGCGCGAGCAACGGCGGATCTTCTATGAGGAGCTGTTGCCGCTGCTGGAAGCCGCCGGCATCCGTATTCAGCGCTATTCCGACCTGACAGATACCGATTGCGACTGGTTGCGAGCCTACTTTCAGGCGGAAATTCTCCCCGTCCTCACGCCGTTGGGGGTCGACACGGGGCGACCTTTCCCGCACATCTCGAATCTCAGCCTGAACCTGGCTGTCATGGTGCGGAGTTCGAAGGGGGAAGAGCTCTTCGCACGCGTCAAAGTGCCGCCTTCCTTGCCGCGCCTGCTGCCGATCGAGGACGGCAGACGCTTTGTGTGGCTCGAAGATGTGATTGCTGGCAACCTCGACACGCTTTTCCCCGGCAACGAGGTCCTGGAGGCTCACAGCTTTCATGTGTTGCGCGACGCCGATCTGGAGATCCAGGAAGATGAGGCGCCCGATCTCTTGGAGACCATCGAAGAGGGATTGCGCCAGCGCCAATTCGGCCCCATCGTGCGGCTTGTGGTAGATGAGGCAATGTCCGAGAGCATGGTGAATCTGTTGTTGCAGAATCTCGATGCGTCGCTCGATGACGTCTACCGCTTGCGCCCGCCGCTTGGGATGGGCAATCTATGGTCGCTTGCCCGACTGAATCACCCGGAGCTGCATGATGCGCCGTTCACGCCGGCCATCCCGCCGCCGCTGCGCGACCTCAAGACTATCGACGATCTATTTGCAGCGATCCGCAAGCAGGACATCCTGTTGCACCATCCGTACGATTCCTTCGGCCCGGTGCTCAATTTCATCAAGGCGGCCGCGGCCGATCCCAACGTGCTCGCGATCAAGCAGACCCTCTACCGGGTTGGTCAGAACTCACCCGTGGTGAGCGCACTGCTGGACGCGCAGCGCAACGGCAAGCAGGTGGCGGTGCTCGTGGAACTCAAGGCGCGCTTCGATGAAGAGAGTAATATCGGCTGGGCCCGCGCGCTGGAGACCGAGGGCGTGCACGTCGTCTATGGGTTGATCGGGCTGAAGACGCACAGCAAGATCACCTTGGTGGTGCGCAGGGAGCCGGGCGGGCTGCGGCGCTATTTGCATCTGGCGACGGGCAACTACAACGCCGTGACTGCCGGTATCTACACCGATCTCGGCCTGTTGACCGCTGACCCGCTGATGGCTGCTGATGCCTCCGAGTTGTTCAACACCTTGACGGGGTATTCCACCCAGACCTATTACCGCAGC
>JALOOE010000389.1 GCA_025454565.1 Anaerolineae bacterium | reverse complement strand
CGCCTGCCGGGCGATTCTGGCCTGAAATCAGGGGCCGGGCATCTCGCGGGATACCCGGCCCCTGCTGCGACCTCAACGCTCGCCCGATCTCTCTTCGCCAAGCGCCCTCTACTTCACCGTCACATCCAGCTTGTAGCTCGTCGGCCCGCCGGCCGCAACCGCTTTGATGCTGTAATCCTGCGTGGCGGGGAGCACGCCCGTCCATGTTGTGGCGCCTATCGGCACGCACATCAGCGGCCGCCCATCCTCGACACCGCAGATCTCCAGCAAGACATCGTTGCGCGGTGAAGGGATCGTGGCGGTCATCGTCTGACCTGTGGCTTGGCTGTCGGCAGTTTCGCGGGCGAATCGGGCTGGGCAAGGAAGGCGGCCGATTGCTTGTACAGTGCGTCGTTGGGGGCGAGCGACGCCGCCTTCGCCACATCGCGCTTGGCCTGGGGCAGCCGCTTGACCGGATCGGCCAGGTATTCGGCCCAACCAGCCAGGAAGTAGGCGGCCGCGAGGTCGGGCCTGGCCTGCAACGCCGACGTGGTGCTGGTGGTGATCGCCTGTGTCAACTGCGGCAGCCAGCCCTCGGCGACCGTGCCGACCACCAGCGGCGTCGTGGCGGTGAAGATCTGCGCGGGCGGGTAGGGTCGCATCAGATCGACCG
Source organism: Anaerolineae bacterium (assembly GCA_025454565.1). Classification (GTDB taxonomy): domain Bacteria; phylum Chloroflexota; class Anaerolineae; order CG2-30-64-16; family CG2-30-64-16; genus JALOOE01. The sequence goes on along the minus strand of JALOOE010000389.1, from coordinate 3,101 downwards.
CCGCCGCGTAGTCGCCGTAGAAGACGTTGCTCAGCAGCGGATAACCGCTGTTCCTGGCGTGCTTGGCCATCGCAGCAGCGGTCAGTTTGATAATGCCAAAGTTCCAGTCGATGGCCTCACCGCTGGACGGTGACTGCATGTTGGCCGAGATCTGTTGTGTTTCGACAATCTTCGGCGCGGCGTCCTTCCACAGGCCCGCGCGCGCCAGCATCACGGCCTCGTTGTTCGCGGCCCGCCCCGGATGCCCTGATTGCCCCATTACCATGTCCTGCAGCGGCACATCGACGAACTTCCCTTGTGCTTCGTCCCAGTTGTAGACGATGTAGCCGATATTGACAACCCCGCACGCGTAGCAGAAGACGTATGGATCGGAGGCGTTGATGATCACGTCCGGCTGACCGTCGCCGTTCACGTCCTGGACGCGGCCGACACCGGGACTGGGCGCGAAGGCGTTCAGATCACGGCTGAGCTGGCTGCCGTCGAAGCTGACCAGGTCGAAAACACCGCTGTGTGCGCCGGCGCCGCCCTCGACCTGGAGCCAGATCCGGCTCGGCGCGATCTGCACCTGGGTGACGCCATTCTCACCCAGATAATCGGGACCGGCGACTTTGACGTCGTCATTCACCAGGGCAAGCTGCGCCAACTCCTGCCAGGCGCCGTTGTCCTGTGCGTAGATGGCTATGAAGTGATCGGGTGACGGGTTCAGATCGAAATTACGCATACCGTAGCTGTGGATGGCCCACTGCGGGCGCTGCCCCGGCGGGACCGTGAGGGGGAGCGCTGCCACCCCCTCGAAGGCGTCTGGCGGCAGCCCGGCCGCAACCGATGCGATCAGGCTCTCGGTCGTGAGTGCGGCTGCCGGTGCGGGCGTGGCAAGGGGAGAAACCGGCGGCGTGGCCGCAATTGGGGACGAGGCCGGTGATGTCGGAGCTACGCAGGCTGCCCCAACGCAAAGGACGATCAAGATTGTGGACAGAAAGCAAACTGACCGACCAACGCTCTTCATGGAAGCCTCCCTTTGTAAACGCATCCGAAATATCAAACAGCGGAAACCCGGCCAGGTTTCCGCTGTCAACAGCTCTTTGATGCGTGGGGGCCTATCGCGATAGGCTATCTACGATGCCTTCTTCTCGCTGATGTATTCACCCCAGCCCACGGACTGGCCGGTTTCCATCAGCAGGAGCGGCGGCGTGCGGCGCGTGATGCACTCGGCGTTCACCATGCACTTGACGACCTCAGGATGCGATGGAATCTCGTACATCACATCCAGCAGCACGCCCTCGATGATCGTCCGCAGTCCGCGCGCGCCCGTCTTGAGCTTCATCGCCTCTTGCGCGGCCGCGCGCAATGCTTCAGGCGTGAAGACCAACTCGACGCCGTCCATCTCGAAGAGGCGGCCGTACTGCTTGACCAGCGCGTTCTTCGGCTCGGTGAGCACCGCGACCAGGGTGTCCTCGTCCAACGGATCGACGCTGACGAGGATCGGCAGGCGGCCGACGAACTCCGGGATCATGCCGTAGCGCAGCAGATCGTCGGCGATCACTTGCTGAAGCAATGTCGCGGTTTCGGCCTCGCGGGTGGGTTGTAGCTCGCCGGTGGTGTTGAATCCAACCTTGCCTTTGAGACCCAGACGTTTGCCGACCACTTCGTCCAACTGCGCGAACGCGCCGCCGCAGATGAAGAGGATATTGCGCGTGTCGAGCTGGACATACTCCGCGTTGGGATGCTTGCGCCCGCCCTGCGGAGGCACATTGGCGACCGTCCCCTCGATGATCTTGAGCAGTCCCTGTTGCACGCCCTCGCCTGACACGTCACGGGTGATCGACGGGTTATCGCCGCTTTTGCGTGCGATCTTGTCGATCTCGTCGATGTAGATGATGCCGAGTTTGGCGCGCTCGATGTCCCAATCCGCAGCCTGCAGCAGTTGCACCAGGATATTCTCGACATCCTCGCCCACGTAGCCCGCCTCGGTCAGACCGGTGGCGTCGGCGATGGTGAACGGCACATCGAGGATGCGCGCCAGCGTGCGCGCCAGCAGCGTCTTGCCGCAGCCGGTGGGGCCGATCAGCAAGATGTTGCTTTTTTCCAGTTCCACGCCGTCCAGCTTCTTGCCGCTCGTGATCCGCTTGTAGTGGTTGTAGACGGCGACCGACAACACTTTTTTGGCCCGGTTCTGTCCCACGACGTACTCGTCCAGCCGCCGCGTGATCTCGCGCGGGGGCACGAGACGCCAGCGGGGCGTTGACTCGCTGGGGACCTCTTCGTCGATGCCATCTTCCGACAGCACTTCCTGACAGAGGTGGACGCATTCGTCGCAGATGAAGACGCCGTCCGGCCCCGAGATAAGCCGGCGAATCTCGCTCGGATCGCGGCCGCAGAAGGAGCAACGCTGGACGTCGGGCTGATGCTTGGTGGTCAAATTGCTCTCCGGGAAACGTGATGCGTGAAACGTAGAATGTGATGCGTGAGAGATGGCAGGTCGCCTTCACGCATCACTCGTCACGTCTCACTTACTGCGCTGCCCTGCCGTGAGAACTTCATCGACCAGGCCGTATTCTTTGGCCTGATCGGCGGTCATGTAGCGGTCGCGCTCAGTATCTTCCGCGATACGCTCGATCGGTTGGCCGGTGTGGTGCGCCATGATGCCGTTGAGCTCTTCGCGCAGGCGTAGGATCTCGCGCGCCTGGATCTCGATCTCGGTGGCCTGGCCCTGCGCGCCGCCGAGCGGCTGGTGCATGTGGATGGTGGCGTGTGGCAGCGCATATCGCTTGCCCTTGTGTCCCGCCGTCAGCAGCAGGGTGCCGAAGCTGGCAGTCACACCTACGGCGATGGTGCTGACCGGGGCCCGAACCAACTGCATGGTGTCGTAGATCGCCATGCCGGCATAGATCTGTCCGCCCGGCGAGTTAATGTAGATCTGGATGTCCTTCTCCGGGTCTTCACGATCCAGGAACAGCAGTTGCGCCACGATCACGTTGGCAACCTGGTCGTTGATCGGCGTGCCCAGGAAGATGATGCGATTTTGCAGCAGCAGCGAGTAGATGTCATACGCGCGCTCGCCGCGGCCGGTGGTTTCGATGACCATCGGGATGAGCGACTGG
>JALOOE010000015.1 GCA_025454565.1 Anaerolineae bacterium | reverse complement strand
CGCGTCGTGATCCCACGCGGCGACCAGATTGATGTCCAGCGCCGGATTCTGCTTCCACTGGTTGCAATACATCCCCACGTGCCCGTGGGCAAAACCGAGAATGCCAACATTGATAGACATAGTGTGTGCTCCGTGATGCGTGATACGTGAAACGTGAAACGTGAAACGTGAAACGTGAAACGTGAAACGTGAAGACCGCCGACTCGCCATTCGCTGATTTGCTGACTTGCTGACTTGCTATGGGCTACTTCTCCACGCCTGTCATCACTACGCCTTGCACGAATAGACGCTGGGCGAAGAAGAAGATGACGACGCACGGCAAGAGCGCCATCATTGAGGCCGCCATCATCTTGGGCATGTCCACCACGCCGGCGTTCGCCGTCTGGAACATGCGCAGCCCCAGGCTGACGGGGAATTTCATCTGTGACTGGAGGTAAACCAGCGGGTAGAGCAGGTCGTTCCAGTAGTAGAAGAAGGCGAAAATGGCTACGGTCGCGATCACCGGCTTGGCGAGCGGCATGAAGATCTGGGCGAAGATCCGGAATGTCGAGCAGCCGTCGATGCGCGCGGCGTCTTCGAGTTCCCCTGGGACGCCCATGAACCATTGGCGGAAGAGGAAGATGTAGAACGCGTTGCCGAAGAAGGCCGGCACGATGAAGGGCAAATAGGTGTCGAGCCAGCCTACCGCGCTGAACATCATGAAGTGCGGCACGATGACCACCCATGCGGGCAGCATCAAGGTCGTCAGGTTCAGGAAGAAGAGCACGTTGCGGCCCGGAAAGCGAAGCCGGGCGAAGCCGAAGCCCGCCAAAGAACTGCCGATCAGTGTGCCGATGATGCCGCCGATGGCAATCACGAGGCTGTTCATGATGTAGCGAGCGAACGGCGTTTTTTGGAACACCGCCGGGTAGTTCTCCCAGACGGCATTGCTGGGAATCCAGACGATCGGCCATGTCTGCACCTCGGCCAGCGTCTTCAGGCTGGTCGAAAGCATCCAGAAGAAGGGCACCATCAGCAGGACGCTGCCGAACAACAGCAGTGCGTAGGTCAACGAGGTATGAATGACACGCCGGCGGCTGAGGCGCAGGCCGGAGGTGCGCCGCGCGGCGGCAGTTGATGGAGTGTAAAGCTGGGTCTCGGTCGCCATGACGTCCTCTCTAGGCATCCTCGCGGGCTCCGGCGTAGAAGACCCAACGCCGTGATGTGGTGAAGACGAAGATCGTCAGCGCCGCGATGATCGCAAACAGCATCCAGGCCAGCGTCGACGCATACGCGAAGCGCAGCGATTGGAACGCAGTGAAGTAGATATTCAGGCCGAAGAAGTAGGTCGCATAGTTCGGCCCACCGCCGGTCATGATGTACGCGCTCTCGAAAATCTGGAAAGCAGCGATCAAGCCGGTGATCAGCACGAAGAAGATGGTCGGCGTCAGCATGGGCAGGGTGATGTGCCAGAACTTTCTCACGCCGTTCGCGCCGTCGATCGAGGCCGACTCGTACAGCTCGGTCGGGATCGATTGCAGGCCGGCGAGGTAGATGATCATGCTACCGCCGACCCCCCAGATCGACATGATGACAAACGCCACCATCACCCATTTGGGATCCACCAGCCAGCCGATGGGCTGCGCCCCGAAGACCGACAGGATCGCGTTCAAAATGCCCCACTGCTTGTGGAACACGAACTGCCAGAGGATGGCTACGGCCACGCCGCTGGTCACTGCGGGCAGGTAGTAGATCGCGCGGAAGCCCGTGATGCCGCGCACACGTTGGTTCATCAATAGAGCGATTGCCAGCCCGAGCGCGAGGTTGAGGGGCAGATAGCCGACCACAAAAGCCAAGGTAGAGCGCAAAGAATCGAGGAAGCGCGGGTCTTTGGTGAACATGTAAGTGTAGTTTTCGAGACCGATGAACTGCGGCGCGCCGCGGGCCGCGTAATCGGTGAAGCTGAGGAACAGCGAATAGAGCATCGGGCCCAAGCGAAAAATGAGGAAGCCCAAGATCCAGGGAAGAATGAAGAGGTAGCCTTCCATGGCTTCCCGCCGGGCCATCTTGGTTTTCGGCATTCGTATTCGTAGCGCCATGACTGGGGCCTCCAGGCTGAGGTTGTGCCGTCAATTATAGCAGAACACTCAGGAATACACGTGCCAGGCACAGCAAGCGTGCCTGGCACGTCAACCGGTCGAACCTTAGCTCAGGCTGGCCTTGTTCTGGTCGATGATGCGCTTCAACTCAGCGTCGAAGTCGGCCAGCACCTTCGCCGGATCGGCATCCGATGGGCCGCTGAGCAGCGGCACGATCATGTTATTCCAGGCGGTGCCGTAGTCCTGCCAATAAGGCGGATACGGCGCACCCGCCGCTTCCGGCATCTGCTTGCCGAATACGGCGACGTTCTTGGGCGGCATGCCGCCCTTGGCCGCGGTCTCGTTCCAGCGCGGCACCGAGCTCTTGCGGCCCGGGATGCTGCGCAGCGGGTCGGAGATCAGCACGTTGGTGGAATCGGTGTTCGTCAGGAACTTATTGAAGGTCCAGGCTGCTTCCAACGCCTTGGTGTTCTTGGCGATGCCCCATGCCCCGCCCGCCGCATTGAGACAAGACGCGCCGGTCGGCGACTTGGGCATGGCGACGACGTCGAAGTCGAACTTGTCCTTGATTACATCGCGCAGTGCGACCGTGGCCCAGGAGCCTTGGTAGGCCATCGGCACCAGGCCGCCGCCGAATGGGTTGACTCCCTGTGGCATCGCACCCGCCTCCGGATAGAGGCCCTTCTTACGGGCATCGATGAACCACTTGAAGCAATCCAAATTCTCCTTGCTGTTGACCACCGAGGTCTTGAAGTCGTCCGACCAGATCTTACCGCCCCAGCCGAACATGTTGCCATGGAAGACCCAGTTCCACAAGTACATGTCGAGGCCCCAGGTCTTGAACTGGTTCCCGTCTTTCTTGACGAACTTCTGGGCGAGTTGCATCAGTTCGTCCCATTTCCAGCCTTCATTGGTGGGGTAGGGCACCTTTGCATCGTCGAACATCTTCTTATTGTAGTAGATGCCGATGTTCGAGAAGTCATAGGGCAGCGCGTAGAGTTGGCCCTTCCATTTCATCTGGGCCACCTGCGCGGGCCAGAAGTCATCGACGTTCACTTCCTTGGCATCGCGATCGATCAGCGGCTGCAGCGAGGTAGTCCAGCCTTTAGAGCCGTACACTGGAACGTCGAAGGTACGCGTGTACCAAACATCGGGCAGTTGGCCCCCAGCGCCCTGCGTGTTGATGGAGTTGTAGAACTCGTTGCCGGCGATGTCGAGGTATTCGACCTTGATGTTCGGGTTCTTGGCGGCGAAGTTCTCGAGCACCTTCTTGAAGAGCGGGACGTCTGCTTCACCGTGGTTCGAGATGAAGCGGATCTTGGCCTCTTGGGCAGCCGCCGGTGCGGCGGTCGGCGCCGCGGCGGCTGCCGCAGCTTTGGTCGGCTCTGCCTTGGGTGCGGCGGCCGGCGCGGGGGGCGCTGACGGCGCGCAAGCGGCGATCGTGGCGCCTACGCCGGCGAGCGCGGCGCCGCGCAGAAAGTCGCGGCGGCTCAGCTTGGGACGATTCTCCATTGTAGTCCTCCTGGGATTGTGTACGATGCTTACTGACTAAAGACAGTCGGCGAACAGAAGTAACCGAGATATCGTTGCCTGGGTGCTTGGCACCTCCTCTGTGCGGGAGATCGTATCGATGACTGGCGTGCATCGAGGTCGTGACGCCTTATCGGCGCAGCTAGATTTATGTTATTATATCTCGTGGTGTCAGCTAATGCCACATTTAGAGTGCCAACCTGTGCCAGGTTGTGCCACGAGATAGCGATGAAGGATCGAATCGAGTTCGGCGAGCAGGTGCGCGACCTCTATAGCCACCTCTACGACCTGGTTTACCTGCGCACGCATCCTCTCACGGATGAATTGCTGTCTGATGCGTCGGCGCCGAGCAAAGAAAAGGGCTGGCGGCTTCATGATCTGCTGCTGGATGCAATCAAGGAGCTGGATCCTGGGCCACGCGCAGCGCCCTATTCGCGCGAGTGGCGGCGCTACAGGCTCATGGTAGGCCGATATCAGAACGGGCAGGATCCCGGCGCGGTCATGCAGGAAATCGCTGTAAGCAAGCGGCAGTTCTACCGGGAGCAAGAAGCGGCGCTCGAGTCCGTGGCTGATTTGCTGTGGGATCACTACGTTGCGCAGGCGCGCGCTGCGCCCGTGACGGAAGACCGATCGGCTTCCGACCATATCGAGCTCTTGCGCCTGGAGGCGGCGCGCTCGGCCCAGGCCGGTCGCTATACCCAGCCCAGCGAGGTGATCCGTGGCGCTCTGGCTTTGCTCGAAGAACGATTACGCCAGCGGAATCTGACCCTTGGCGCGATATTGCCTGATACACTGCCCAGAGTGCGCGCTGATAAGGCGCCCCTGCGCCAACTGCTGCTCGGGGTCATCGGCTATCTCGTCGAGCGCGCCGAGCACGCACGTCTGCACGTGGCTGCCGAAATCGAAGACGATGCGCTTTACGTGGGCGTGACGATCGATCCGCCGGCTGCGCTGCGCCCCGCTGCGCCGGCGGAAGTCGCCGAGCGACTTGCCGCCTTCGAAGAGATGGCGGGGCTGACCGGCGGCAAGCTGGAGGCAATTCTTGCCGAGTCGGGCGTCATCGGTTTCGAGATCGGCCTCCAGATGGAAGTGCAGCGGGCGGTGCTCGTGGTCGATGACAACGAGGATGTGCTGGAACTCTGCCGGCGGTATCTGGCGCCACACGGCTATGGGGTGATCACCGCCACCACGGCCGAAGAGGCCATCGGTCTGGCCGCGCAGCTTCAGCCCTTTGCGATCACCCTCGATCTGATGTTGCCCGGACAGGACGGCTGGGACGCGCTGCAAGCCTTGTTGAATCGGCCGGACACGCGGCGCATCCCCGTGATCATCTGCTCGGTGTTGAAGCAGCGTGAGCTCGCCCTGTCGCTGGGCGCGACTGCTTTCCTCGAAAAACCGGTCACGGAACAGGGCCTTCTGGCGGCGCTGCGGATGCTGGAGGCAGCATGAGCGGGGCCTCCAGCATGTGCTGAACCCACCGAATTACTTCCGCCGGCTGCCAAGCTGTCGCGCGCGCGATCGTGATGGCACACGGCTGGCTCGCGGGCGCGACCGGGTCATCCTGTGCTGAGACCATGATAATCGGGATATCGCGCCACTCCGGCTGTTCGCGTATCTGCCGGGCGATCTCAGGTCCCGGGATATCGGGAAGTCGCACGTCCAGCAGCACCAGATCGGGCCGCCGGCGCCGGATGATCGCCAACGCCTCCGCGCCGGTGTAGGCACTGGTCACCTGGTAGCGCCGCACCGGGCTATCGAGCATCCGGCCCATGAGTTGGACGAAATCGTGATCGTCGTCCACCACCAGGATGCGGTCGATTTTTTCGCCGAACTGCCGGAGCACATCCCACAAGCCCTGGCGCGATACCGGCTTCATCAGATAACCGTCTACATCGAGCTGCCGAGCCAATGACTGCTCGCCGGGCAACGGACACGCCATGATCGGCACGCGTGCGCCCGCCAACTGCGTCGCAAGCCGTTCCAGCTCATCCGCCGTCCACGATCGCTCCGCCTGATCCAGGACGATGGCTTGCGGCAAGAGTCGCGCTGCGGCCGGCAGTGCTTGCGCCAGTTCCGGTACGACGACGGTGTTGCAGCCCTGGATGTGGCGCGTGAGCAGCCCGGCGGCGGTGAGGCTGCGTGTGATCGCCATAAGGACGGGGCGATCACTGTCGGCGCCGGAGGGCCCGGCCGGCGCATTGCGCGACGCGCCCAGGCCGGCATCCAGCGGTTCACGCCCGACGGGCAAGCTGAAGGTGAACGTGCTGCCGACCCCCGGCTGGCTCTTCACCCAGATCCGGCCATTGTGCAGCGTCACGAACTGCTTGCTGATCGCCAATCCGAGGCCAGCGCCGCCATGTTTCCGGCGCGTGCTACTATCCGCCTGCTGGAATTCCTCGAAGATGCGGCCAACGTGTTCCGACTCGATGCCCACGCCTGTGTCGGCTACGGCGAAGATCACCTCATTATCTTGGCTGCTGACAGTGAGGGTGACGCTGCCGTACTCCGTGAAGCGAGCGGCATTGTTGAGCAGGTTGAACAGCACCTGGCGGATGCGCGTCGGATCGATCCACAGCATAGGCAAACCGGGCGCGATTTCGACATTCAGCGCCAACCCGTGTGACTCGATCAGGCTGCGCGCCGTGTTCACCGCTTCTCGGACGAGCGCAGACGGATTGACCTCCTCGCGCACCAGCGCCATCTGCGCTGCCTCGATGCGCGCGAGATCGAGCACGTCGTTGATGAGCGTTTGCAGGTGGCGTGCGTTGCGATGGATGATCCGTACATCGCGTAGATAGCGCGGCGCAAGCGGTTCGCCGTAGTACTCCGGGGATTGCGTCATCAGCTCGGTGAACCCGATGATGAGGTTCAGCGGCGTGCGCAGCTCGTGGCTGATGGTCTGGGCGAATTGCTGCTTGAGCCGCCGCGCCGTTTCAGCCTGGTCGCGCGCCCAGCCGAGCATATAGTTCGCGCGTTCAAAGCGATAGGTAGTTTCGTCGAGCGCTTTGAGCGTGCGTTGAAGTTGAGCCTGCCGGTCGCGGGCAATTTCCTCGTTGCTCCGCGCCTGTTGGTAGCCGTGCCACACCCATTCCAATGCCGTGAAGAGCCGGCGCGTCGACAACCAGGTGGTGAGGATGACGAGCGCGAGAATCGCGAGCGATAGACCGATTTCGGTGGCTGTCTGGGATGCGCTGGGGGACGCGATCTGGAAGAGGATCGCCAGGGAAAATGCCGCTGCCGCCACCAACCAGAACGCCAGCGGGCCGACGAGTGCACCTGCCACCAGGATCGGGACGACGAAGAGATACGTGACCGCAGAAATCGGCACGGTGAAGCCCAGAACGGCGCACGCTACCGATGCCAGGATGCCCCAGGCCAGGAGATTGGCGGCCAGTCGCAGGCGTGAGCGCCGCCACACGTAACTGAGCACCGAGCAGCACAGCAGTACGCCGACGCCGACCCAGGCCGCAGCAGAAGGCGTCTGCCCCGGCTCTCCTTTGGCGAGATAGGCGCTCCAGATGTCGGCAGCCAGCCATAGATAGCCCAGCCCGGCGGCAACCAACGCGATCAGGCTGACCATCTCCTCCTGGAGATCGGCGAAATAGTCACGGAATGCGAGTTCATCAGCGATAGCGGTCATCTGTCCCTCGGATCAGGCAAGGAGCCTTCAGCGGATTGTCGTGCAGATTCGCCGCTGGGTCAAGTCCAAACCGGAGCGCGAGATGCCGCTGGGCGGCGCGGGAGGCATTTGGGGCGTAACCGGGCCAATAACGCGAAGCGTGCAATGCAGCACCGCCGCATTGCACGCTTCTGAGTGAGTTACCGGTTACTGCCGATTACTCGTTGCCGAAGGCAGCCTTCAATACGGCTTCCTGCTCGGTCGTCAGGTTCGACTGGATCAACTCCATCTTAGTGCCCTTCAAGGCCTCAAGCACCTTATCCTGCACAGCGCCGCTGGTCAAGAGGAACAGCGCCGAGGTGCCCTCAGTCACTTTCGTCCGCACTTCTTTGATGAAGTTGTCGTCGATGCCGTAATCGGCGAACTTGCCCGACAGCGCGCCCATGGCCGCGCCGATGGCCAGGCCGAAGAACGGTACGAAGAAGATCAAACCGAACAGCATGCCCCAGAATGCGCCTTGCATCGCGCCGATGCCGGCCATGCTATGAAGCTGCTGCGTCTTGGGTTTGTCTTTGCCCGTTGGCCAAGTCACAATCGCCGCATCTTGAACGGTGATCAATTGCTGCTTTTGCAGGCCTTGGATCTTTTCCAGTATCTGTTGCGCACCTTCAGCGGTATCGAACTTCCAGACAGACAGAGTTGCCATCGTGTAACTGTACTCCTTTATGAGATAGGTCGCGGGCTCGCTGCCCGCACAAGACACATCATACCGTGATTTTCCTGATGTGTCCAGATTATCGCCCTCAGTGCTGCAGGCGGTCAGCGTTCCACCGGGAAGTAGACCGTGTACCGCTCGCTGCGCACTTCGTATAGCGGAACGAAACGGATGCCGCGCGCTTGCCCGACCGTGCGATACCATCCCTTCCAGGTGCTCCATTCGCGCTCGTGGTCGGGGATGAGCAGTGTCTCCGGATGATCCTTGTCGCCGTGCAGCGTGCGCTCTTCGTCGCAGAGACCCGCCAGCACGACCGGCCCATCCATGAATGCGACTGTGTCCGGTTGGTCGGGCAGCGGGCAAGTGGTGAGCGTCGTTGGCAACTCGATGCGGACGCGATCGTTTGACCAGATCCGACGAAGCGCAGCGAAGCTGGAAGCCCCGGTCGCAATCGTCTGTGGTTCGCCGTTCACCATGATTTGAGCTGTTCCGCCGAGCCACCACGGCAGCCGCAGCTTCAGCGCAAAATCGGTCGGCCGCGCGCAGCGGATGGACAGCTCGATGGCCCAGCGCGCCGGCCTACGGATTGCGCCATCGGGCTGGCGCGGAGCCGATGTGGAGTTTTCGGGGTCGAATGCCTGGCGCACCGCGACCGGCACGCCGTCCCGTTCCCAGGTGAGTTCTGTCGGAATGTATTGGCAGACGCTCAAGCCATCGGCGTCATGGTAGTAGACATACGCGTTGTGCGTCGTATGCGCCTGGACCAGGGAGCCGTGACAGCACCAGAAGTCATGCGTCGGCGTGCCCCATCCGCTGTATTCGCCCTTGGGGCCGCCTTTACGGCCACCCGGCTCCAACGGCAGAAAGTACGCGACCATCCCGGTCTGATCGTTTTGCTGGGCCAGGGTGCCGTTGTAGAGGTTGCGCTCCATGTAGTCGGCATAGGTTGCGTCGCCCGTCCAGCGCAGCAGGAAGTCTGCCAGCCGCACCATATTGTAGACCACGCAATGTTCCTGGTTCTTGTCGCTCAGGCGGGCCGATTGCTCGAAGGGCGCGGTCCAGATTTCCCCGTCGGTCTGCCCGCCGGTGGCGTAGAAGCCGCGATCGGTCACCGCGCACTTCCAGTACGCCTCGACGACCTGCCGCCAGCGCGCATCGCCGGTGACCTCATAGGCGCGCGCGGCGCCGTGCGCTTCGGGGATGGTCGTGTTGGCGTGGCGGTTGGTCAGCGGATCCTCGCCGGCCAGCAGGCGATCGAACAGCCGGGGACGGTCGTAGCGTCGGATCAGATCGAGATGCTCCTGGCGGCCGGTGATGCCGTAGAGATCGGCCCACGCTTCGAGCATACCGCCGGTCTCCACATCCAGGATGTCATCCATCTGCGCGCGGGAGAACTGCGCCGTCCAGCGGTGGAACCAGCGGGCTGCACCCTCCAGGATTTCGAGCGCCTGGGAGTTGCCGGCGTAGACTACCATGTCCACCAGCCCCATCAGCGTCTTGTGGATGGTGTAGTGCGGCGCCCAGACGCTTTTGCCGCGAGCGATCCAGTCCAGGTAGCCCGGCGGGATCGAGAAGACCCACTCCCCGCCGTTCTCGCGCTGGCAGCGGCCCAACTCGGCGACGACGTAATCGGCTTTGCCCTTCATCTCGTGATCGCCGGTCGCTGCCGCTATCCGCGCAGCAGCCGAGAGCCAGTGACCCAGGAAGTGGCCGCGGAGTTGGCACGTGGGCGATTCCCACCCCCAGTGGATGTCGTCGCCAGGATCATCACGCGGCCCCCACAGACCCGCCTCCATGTAGAAGTTCTGGAGCAGATTCTCGCTCCTCAAGCTCAGCATATACCGCCGATTGAGATCCGCGCGCTGCTGGAACAGACCGGGCAGCAGCTTGGCCTGGCTCAACGGCATGGGCGCGAAAACGTCCGGCATGAAGACCTCCTTCGCTCACGACTCGAATTCCTGCTCGTTGGGGTGTAGCGCCCATTTCAGATTGACCCGTGCGCCCGGCGGTTTCGGCACGTAGCCCTGCAGCAGCGGATCACCTGTCTCGCGCATCCAGCGCTCAAGCCGACCAGCCAGATCGGACTGCACGGCAGCAAATTCGGGCCGTCCGGCCAGGTTAGTGCGCTCGGCGGGATCGAACACGAGATCGAACAGCATCTCTGCCGGATCGTGGCGCGCCTCTGCCAGGCCGTGCTTGAGCAAGAGCTGCTTGCTGTGGCCGTCGTCGATGTTGGGCTTGACGACGAGGCCGAAGTCGTCGAAGTAGCGGATGTACTTCCAGCGCGGCGTGCGAACGCAGCGCAGCGGCTCGTAGGCGGCGTGGTAGGTCACTTCCGCGAAGATCTCATCCCGCACCTGGGCGGTTGTGCCATCGAGCAATGGGACGAGCGATACCCCTTCCAGCCACCGCGGGGCCGGCACGCCCGTGATCTCGCACACCGTCGGGTAGATGTCGAGGTGGGAGACCAGCGCATCGATCACCTGACCGGGCTGCCCATGACCCGGATAGCTGACGATCAGCGATACGCCGATGCCGGGATCATACAGATGACACTTCATTTTGGGGAAGGCGACACCGTGGTCGGTGGTGAAGAAGACGAGCGTGTCATCGGCCAGACCGTTTGTGGCAAGCGCCTCCAGCACGATCCCCACGCACGCATCGGCGCAGCGTGCCATGGTGATGAACCCAGCCATGTCGAGGCGGATCGCCGGATCGTCCGGCAAGGGCGATGGCGGCTGCACGTAGTTAGGGTCGATGTCGGCATCGGGCGCCGGGAAGGGCCGATGGGTGCAGAACATCCCGAACGACACGAAGAACTGCCGGTCGTGCGGTCCGGCGAGATAATCGGCGACGGCCTGCGCGTTGGCGAGATCCTGCGCCATCATGCGGCGCGCTTGTCCCTGTGCGCCGGTCATCTCGGCCGCGCCGGGGGTTGCGGGCGCGGACAGGAGTCGCTCGTAGCCCAACGCCGCGGCCTGACCCGCAGCAATTTCGTGCTGTATGCCGCACAGGACAGTCTCGAAGCCGTGGCTGTGCAGGTGATGGGCAAGGTGTTGCGTCGGATCCTGCAGAGCGAAGCCGCGGTGCGCCAGCCCGATCATGCCGCTGGCGTGTGCGTTCATGCCGGTGAGCATGGCGGCCCGGCTGGGCGAGCAGGTGGGCGCGGCGTCGAAGCAGTTGCGGAACAGGGCGCCGCCGCGCGCCAACGCCATCAGGTTCGGTGTCGGGATCGCGTGTCCATAGGGTTGGATGAAGCGGCCCGTGTCGTGCGTGTGCAGATAGACGACATTCACGCCGGGAGCTCCTCGTAGGTCTGCCGGATGCGGCGGAGCAGCGCCCGTTCATCTTCGGTCAGCGGAGCCGTGTGCGCAGCGCCGGCGCAAGCCACGTTTTCTTCCACCTGCTGCATCGAGCTCATGCCGCTCAGCGCGACGGCCACCTCACGATGATCCCACACCCATTGCAGCGCCAGGGCTGAGACGGTGCGGGTCTGCGGTGCGCCTTCCCAGATCGCGCGCACCGGATCGGGCGGACGCGCGATCTTGCCGCCTTGGATCGGCTCCATCACCACGATCGCCAGACCCTTCGCCGCCGCGTACTTCAGCCCGCGCGTGCCGGCCTGCTTCTCCGTGTCCAGGAAGTTGTAGATGAACTGGCAGAAGGTCCACTTGTCGTAGCCATCCACGATCTGTTCGAAGACCTCGACCGTGTCGTGGAACGAGAAGCCCAGATGGCCGATACGGCCGTCGGCGATGGCTTTTTCAGCGCACGAGAACAGATCGAGCTCCTGTACCTTGGTCCAGGACTTCGCATCCAGCCCGTGCAACAGGTAGAAATCGACGTGATCGGTTTGAAGCTTGCGGAGCTGCCCATCCAGGATCGTGTCGAAGTCCTCACTCTTCTCCAGCAGCCAGATCGGGCTCTTGTCGGCCAGCCTGACCTTGGCGCGATAACCGTCCTGGAGCGCCTTGCCCACCACGATCTCACTATTGCCGCCATGATAGATGTGGGCGGTGTCCACGTAGTTGACGCCGCGATCGATGGCGTAGCGCAGCATGGCAATCGCCTCGGCTTCGCTGATCCCCGGGTCGAACTCCACCCCGTTGACGGTCGGGAAACGCGCACAGCCGAAGCCGAGGGCCGATACTTCCCAGTCGAGCGGACCGAATTTGCGATATTCCATGCTCAACCGATCCCTTTCGCCAGATAGTAGTATGCCTCGTTCCAGCGCAGCTCCTTCTTGAGATCGCGTAACTTAGTGTCTTCATCGATCAGCACGCACTCCAGGCCGGCCATCTCGGCGAAGTCCGTCAGGTGCTCGACGGTCAGCGCCTGGCTGAAGCCGAAGTGATGCGCGCCGCCGGCAAGGATCCACGCCGCGGCCGCCAGCTTCAGGTTGGGCTTCGGCATCCAGAGCGCGCGCGCCACCGGCAGCCGGGGCAGCGGCGCTTCGGGTGGCACCACCTCAACCGTGTTCACGATTATGCGGAAGCGGTTGCCGAGGTCGATGATGGTCGCGTTCAGTGCGGGACCAGCGGGCGCGTCGAATACGAGGCGGGCCGGATCGGCCTTGCCGCCAATGGAGAGCGGATGCATCTCCAGCGCAGGGCGGCTCGCGCTCACCGAGGCGCAGATCTCCAGCATGTGTGCGCCGAGCACCTTCATCCCCGTCGGGTTCAGATGATAGGTGTAGTCCTCCATGAAGGAGGAGCCCCCCGGCAGACCGGCCGCCATCACCTTCATTGCGCGCACCAGCGCGGCTGTCTTCCAATCCCCCTCTGCGCCGAAGCCGTAGCCATCGGCCATCAGGCGC
>JALOOE010000388.1 GCA_025454565.1 Anaerolineae bacterium | reverse complement strand
GTCGGATCGCAGAGCTCGAGCAGCCCCAGCGCGGCCTTCAATGGAATCGGGTTCGTCTCAGCGAAGAGCGCGTCATGTAGGGGGGCAAGCAGGCGACCAAGGTGCAGGGCCGATGAAGGGCGCTGGGCATCCCAGGCGGCGTGGAGCGATGCGCACAGCGTCGGCACGACATTCGCGGTGACAGAGATGCACCCGGTCCCGCCCATCGCCCGGTGCGCAAGCGTCGTTGCGTCGTCACCGGAAAGCTGGGGGAAGTCATCCCCGCAGAGGCGCCGCAACCGGACAGGACGCGCCAGATCCGCGGTTGCGTCCTTGAGCGCATGGATCACGCCATCGGCACGCAGTCGGGCGATCGTCTCGTCGGTGAACGCCGCAGCTGCGCGCGACGGCACGTCATAGAGCACTATGGGAAGCCCCGACGTTGCCGCTACCGCACGCACATGGGCACGCAGCCCCTCCTGCGTTGGGCGGACATACGGTGGCGCAGAGACAAGGAGCGCAGCAGCGCCGCATCGCTCGGCAGTCGCTGCAAGGGCAGACGCGGCCTCGGTGCTCGGTGCGCCGACACCGGCTATCACCGGTATCCGGCCGCGAAGTGCATCGGCAACCACGCGCATCGCCTCGGCGTGCTCCTCCGGCTGCAGGGCAGGGCCCTCGCCCGTGCTGCCGGCGACGACAACCGCCGAGGAGCCGCCGCGTTCTGCCCGCTCGGCCAGCCGGGCCAGCGCGGTCCGGTCAAGCGAGGCAGGATCACCTGCAAGGAAAGGTGTCGGCAGAGCGGGGATCGAGCCGCGCAGCATCGAAGGGATGAAATTGGTCATCATCGCCTCAATGTCCCTCGACCTGGGCGCCATCGGCCCGGAACTCGCAAACCAGCAGCAGACCGCCGTTCACTCGCGGCCACAGAAGCGGCCGCGTGAACCCATAGCCGACCAGGCCCCACTGAAGCGACCGTGCAAGGCTTGCAGCATCAGCGCCAACCAAACCCAGCGCGAACCTGCCGCGGCGTACTGCACCACGCAGCGCGCGGCGTGCGCACTCGGCGGCGGCAAGCGCCTGTTCCTGCGTGGTCACGCGAGACGCAACGACGATATCCGCCGGCTCGGGATGGCGCTCAGCCACGACCATCCCGATGGCGGAACGGCAGCCCCGGTGCAGCGCAGCGCAAAGGAGGTCAGCCCTCTCGCCACCTATGGCAACGACCCGATCTTCCGGCCCGGCCACAGCGGCCTCCAGCAGATCGTCGCCAGCAGGACGGGGATAGGCGAGATGCGTCCGCGGTGTCCAGGCAGCCCACGTGGCAGATGGGGTGGATACGCATGGCGTACGACGCGTTGCGAACATGAAGTTCCTCCGATTGATCACGGAACAGACCAGGCGCTGAGTCGCGGCGGCGAAAAGCGCCTGCTAACCGCTGACCAGCGCAACGAACATCGCGAAGCCGATCGCGACCTCGCCGGCAAGCCAGAGGAGCGCCACAGCCGGGCTCACAGGCTCGGTGCCCAGCCCGAACAAAAGGGATCCAACGAAGGCCCAGGCGAGCCCAGCGACAAAACCGATGGGCGCCGCCAAGTTGTTGCGGCGTTGCAACCAGCGTCGCACGCTGCTCGGGAGAGGGCCCGATGACTGGCCGTGTCTGGCTCGCGCGTCCACCTGATCGAAGGCGGAGGCTCGCCAATCATACGGCGCATGCGCAATCGGGGTGCGCGTGTGCAGCATAACGGTTCTCCATGTGTCCGGTCCTTTCGGACACCGAGAAACTGAGCTCTCCGCGCATAAAGCCGCCATGCGAGATGGGGCAACCAACGATAAAGCACACGTAAATTCGACCAAGCACCCGGCCGCTCTTTATGCGTCATTTACGCCGCGCGCCCTGATCTCACATCGATCCTTTGCACGCTCGCCGGCTACCCCCTTCCCCGGAAGCGTAATACCCGCATCCATCCGTTCTGCTTCGGAAGGGGCCTGCAATTGATCGACATTCTTCTGCTCGCACTGGGTGTTGGCGTGTTCGGAATGATGGCCGCCTACGTGGCCGGCTGCGACCGGGTCTGACCGCCATGACCGAGCTCATCCTGGGCGGCGTGGTCGCTGCCGGGCTTCTCCTCTACCTGCTGTGGGCGCTGCTGCGCCCCGAGGAGCTGTGACACCATGACCGCAATAGGCTGGGCGCAAATCGCCCTGATCCTCGGCCTGATCGTCGCCACAGCAATCCCGCTCGGCCGATACATTGCTGCCGTTGCCGGAGGGCGCGTCGCCTTCCTCGCGCCAGTCGAGCGGATGTTCTACGCCGCAGGCGGTGTGGACCCGGCGCGCGGCATGGATTGGAAGGCCTACACCCTTGCGATGCTTGCCTCCAACGCGATGGGCTTCCTCCTGCTCTTCGCAATCCTGCGCCTGCAGGGCGTGCTGCCGTTGAACCCGGAAGGCGTGAGCGGCCAGTCCGCCTGGCTCGCCTTCAACACGGCCGTCAGCTTCACGACCAACACGAACTGGCAGGCCTACAGCGGTGAGAGCGGGCTGTCCTACCTGAGCCAGATGGCGGGCATGACGGTGCAGAACTTTCTCTCCGCCTCGACTGGCATCGCGCTGGCGCTCGCGCTGTCGCGCGCTTTTGCCGCGGGCGGCGTGAAGGACCTCGGCAACTACTGGGCCGACTTTGTCCGCGTCACGCTCTACCTGCTGCTGCCCCTCGCGCTTCTGCTTGGCCTGCTGCTTGTGGCGGGTGGCGTTCCGCAAAGCCTCTCGTCCTACGCCCAGGCGGCGACGCTGGACGGTGGCACGCAGACGATCCCGCTCGGGCCCGCTGCTTTCCAGGTCGCGATCAAGCAACTGGGCACCAATGGCGGCGGCTTCTTCGGCGTGAACTCCGCCCACCCCTTCGAGAACCCGAGCCCCTGGACAAACCTGCTGCAGACCTGGGCGATCCTTGCGATCCCCTTCGCGCTGGCTCTCACCTTCGGCCACATCGTGCGCGATATCCGCCAGGGTTGGGCGCTGTTCACGGTGATGATGGGGTTCGTCGTGGCCGGCGTCGCGATCGTCTACGCGGCTGAGGCTGGTGGGAACCCGCTGCACATCGCTGCCGGCGTCGATCCCGCCATGGGGAACATGGAGGGCAAGGAAGTCCGCTTCGGCGTGCCGCTCTCGGCTCTCTGGGCGGTGGCAACCACCGGAGCCTCGAATGGCAGCGTGAACGCGATGCACGACAGCTTCATGCCGCTCGGCGGCATGGTCCCGCTGTTCCTGATCCAGCTCGGCGAGGTGCTGCCGGGCGGAGTCGGATCAGGCCTCTACGGCATGCTCGTGTTCGTTCTGCTCGCGGTGTTCGTGGCCGGGCTGATGGTCGGCCGCACGCCGGAGTATCTCGGCAAGAAGGTGCAGGCGAAGGAGGTGAAGCTCGCGATGCTCGCGGTGCTCATCCTGCCCGCCTTCATCCTGGGCTTCACAGCAATCGCTGCCGTGCTGCCGGCCGCGGTCTCATCCGTACAGGATGCCGGGCCGCACGGCCTGTCGGAGATCCTCTATGCCTACACCTCCGGCGCCGGCAACAACGGCTCCGCCTTCGGCGGGCTGACTGCCGACACGCCGTGGTTCAACACGACGATCGGCATCGCGATGCTGTTCGGCCGCTATGCCGTGATCGTTCCAGTCATGGCGATCGCCGGCAGCCTGGCCGCGAAGCCGAAGCTTGCCTCCTCGTCGGGCACCTTCCCGACGCACACGCCGCTTTTCATCGGGCTGCTTGCAGGCGTGATCCTGATCCTCGGCG
>JALOOE010000387.1 GCA_025454565.1 Anaerolineae bacterium | reverse complement strand
AACGTCCTGGCGCTCAAGGAGTCGGACGCGTACCCGGCGATGGCCGAGCGCGGCTACGGCTGGGAGAAGCTGATGTCGGAGATGTTCTGCCAGGAATATTGGGCGGAGCGCGGGCTGGAGACGCACATCGCACGCTTCCACAACGTCTACGGGCCGTATGGCACATGGGACGGCGGCCGCGAGAAGGCGCCGGCGGCCCTCTGCCGCAAGGTGATCCAGGCAAAGGATGCCGGCAAGCACGAGCTCTTCATCTGGGGCGACGGCACGCAGACCCGCAGCTTCATGTTCATCGACGATTGCGTTCAGGGCATCGACATGATCATGCACTGCGACGACCTCATCGCCACGCCGATCAACCTCGGCTCCGCCGAGCTGGTCTCGATCAACCGGCTGGTGGACATCATCGAGGGGATCGCCGGCGTGAAGCTGGAGCGTCACTACCAGCTCGACGCGCCGCGCGGGGTGGCTGGCCGCAACAGCGACAACACCTTCATTAAGGCGACGCTCGGCTGGGAGCCCGGCACGCCGCTGGCCGCTGGCCTGGCCCAGACCTACGCCTGGATCGACCAGCAGTACCGCGACCGCAAGGCGGGGAAGCGGACGGTCAGTTGAATGCGGAACGCAGAAGGCAGAGTGCAGAACGACTCCGACACACGCCGCGGATTCTGCATTCTGACTTCTGCATTCTGACTTCTGATTTCTGCATTCGGTCCGCCAACGCAAAGCCGAGGCACAATGCACATCACCGACATCATCGGCCGCATGCCCTACCGCATGGCCTTCGCCGGCGGCTGGATCGACCAGCCGTTCGTCTCCCAACTGAACCCGACCCCGCCCGGATCGATGGTCGTGGTGGCGCTGGAGCCGACCGTCCGCTTCATGGATCGCTGCGGCATGGGCACCAGCACGCGGCGCGTCGCCGAACGGCTGTGGGGCGACGCCCTGCCCGACGGCGATCCGGCCGCCCTGGTGCATGAGCTTTACGCCGCCGAGAACGCAGGACTCGCCGAACCGTCCGGTTCGCAGGACATGATCGGGCTGATCTATCCCGGCGTCAACCGGCTGGATTACGAATTCAGCCACGAGGGCGGCGCCTTCCCGGCGCACATCGCGTCGAACAACGACCCTGCCGTGGCGCGCTGGCTGGAGCGGGTCATCTGGATGGTGCCGGTGGCGCAGCGCCCGCCCGGTTATGGCCCGCTCGGCATCAAGAACCTCGATCGGGAGTGGATCCGGCGGTTGGGGCAGACCGGCAAGGACTGTTACGATGCGATCCTCGCGCAGGATGCCCACGGATTGGGCGCGTCGATGAACGCGTGCATGGCCTGCTGGGAGGCGATCCTGCCGCAGACTGTCCGGCATCCCACCGTCACGGTTGACCTCACGGGCATCTTGGGCTACTATCAGTCGCGCTACGCCGGGGCCATGTATTCAGGCTGCGGTGGAGGATATTTATACGTTGTCTCGGAGGAGCCCGTACCGGGCGGATTCCAGATTCGGGTTAGGATTGATCCTCAATGACGCAACACATCGCACCTCAACATTTTCGCTACGACACGAGCGGCCGCTGGCACAAGGGCAACACGCACATTCACACCACCCGCTCGGACGGCGGCATGACCTTTGCCGAGGTCACGCAGCTTTACGCCGGCGCGGGCTTCGATTTCCTCTGCGCGGCGGACCACTGGATTGCGTCCGATATGGCGCAGCAGCCGGGCGCAACCGGCCTGCTCTGGCTCGATGGGGTCGAACTGGACGGCCGCGACGCGTCCGACACGTACTACCATGTGGTTTGCCTGGGCAAGCTGGCCGGGATCACGCGCGAGATGGGTTTCGACGCTGCGCTCCGGGCCGCCCGCGATCAGGGCGCACTGCTGATCCTGGCTCATCCGCAGTGGACCGGCAATTCGTTCGACGACGCGGCCCGCTGGCCCTTCGATGGGGTCGAGGTCTACAATCACGTCTGCCGCTGGCTCAACGGCAAGGGGGAGGGCGGCGCGTACTGGAACGCCATGCTGCGCCGCCGGCCGGAGACCCTGGGGTTCGCCGTGGACGACGCGCATCTCCGCCCCGAACATCCTGGCTGGAACGGCGGTTGGATCGTCGTCAACGCGGCAGAGCGCACGCCGGAGCACATCCTCGAGGCCATCCGCCGCGGCAATTTCTACGCCTCCTGCGGACCGGAGTTCCATGCGATCCGCTGTGAAGACGGGTATGTCGAAATCGAGACCTCGCCCGTCCAGTTCATCCGACTGGTCGGCCCGGCCGCTCGGGGCGATCGCCTGGGCAGCTTCGATGCGCAGCGGCTCACCGGCGCGCGCTTTGCCGTGCCGGCGGCGTGGGAGTACGCCTATCTGGAGCTCGAGGACGACCGCGGCCGGCGGGCGTGGACAAACACACTATTCGTGAGAGAGCAACTGTGACCACCGTCATCGTCTGCGGGGGCTTCGACAACCTCCGCTCGCGCCACGTCCGCTTTCTTGAGGAGGCGGCGAAGCTCGGCGAACTGCACGTGCTGCTCTGGTCAGATGATGTCACCCGCCGCCTCGCAGGCACGGCGCCGAAGTTCCCCGAAGCCGAGCGGCAATACCTGGTGGAGGCCATCCGTTACGTCAATCGGGTGCTGCGGGTGACGGAGCTTGCTTCGCCGGACGCGCTGCCCGATATCGCCGCCCCGGCGACCGATCCGGCGTTGAAACGCCGGTCTGATACGGCGAAGGGCGCTGAAGCGCCCTGGCCCGGCCCGGCGCCGGACAATAGCGTCATCTGGGCGGTGGACGAGGCCGACGACACTCCGGCCAAGCGCGCCTTCTGCGCGGCCCGCGGCCTCGGCTATCGCGTCTTCGCCACCGCCGACCTGGCCGGCTTCCCAGACGAACAGGAAGCAGGAAGCAGGAGTCAGGCGTCAGGAGACAGTCAATCGTCGCCGATCAACCTTCAACCTTCAACCTTCAACCTTCAACCCTCTGTCATCGTCACCGGCTGCTACGACTGGCTGCACTCCGGGCATGTGCGCTTCTTCGAGGAGGCGTCGAGCTACGGCGACCTGATCGTGGCTGCGGGCAACGATGCGAACGTGCGGAACCTCAAGGGGGAAGGTCACCCGCTGCAGACCCAGGAAGAGCGGCGCTACATGATCGGGGCTATCCGTTACGTCAAGCTGGCGCTGGTCACGACCGGCTGGGGCTGGCTGGACGCCGAGCCGGAGATCGCGCGGCTGCGCCCGGACATCTACCTGGTGAACGAAGACGGCGACAAACCGGAGAAACGCGAGTTCTGCGAGACGCATGGATTGCGTTATGTCGTCCTGAAGCGGACCCCCAAAGAGGGGCTGCCGCGGCGCTCAAGCAGCGATCTGCGCGGGTTCTGATCGATGTCCGGCCCCCACGCGACTTCTCGCGCTAACCGGGGATCTCGAATCCCCGGCTGACACGACGATCTGCCCGGCCCAACAACACCGCCAGGATCAGCACCCCGGCGAGCGCGCCCAGGCCGCCGACGAGCGCCGCGCCGGCAAAGCCCCAGCGGGCGAAGAGCCAGCCGCCGACCAGCGGCGCGATCATCGCCGCGGCCGCTAACACGGAGTAATATGCGCCGGCATACCCGGCGCGGCTCTCCTCGGGGCTCAGCTCCAGCAGCATGTTCAGGCTGGCCAGCGTCATCCCGGCCGACGCCAGGCCCGCCAGCACATACAGCGGCAAAATCTGCATCCACTCGCGCACGAGCAACCAGCCGAACGGCACGAGCGCCAGCACCAGGACGCTGCCGATGAGCGT
>JALOOE010000386.1 GCA_025454565.1 Anaerolineae bacterium | reverse complement strand
TACGTCGAGTACGCGTACGCCAAGCAGAACAAGATTCCGTATGTGCTGATGCAGAACGCGGCGGGCACCTGGGTGGCCCCGGATGACCTGACCTTCAAGGCGGCCGCGGCCGGTGCGGAGTGGCAGAAGTCGTTCAACCAGGTCCTGACGAACCAGGCGGGCAAGGAGGCATGGCCGATCACCGGTGCGACGTTCATCATGATGCACACCAAGCAGGACAAGCCGCAACAGGCGGCTGCCGCGCTCAAGTTCTTCGACTGGGCCTATGCGAATGGCGACAAGATGGCCGATGACCTCGACTACGTTGCACTGCCCGACAGTGTCAAGGCCCTGATCCGCCAGCAATGGGCCAAGATCGGTGACGCCTCCGGAAAGCCGGTACTGGGGAAGTAACGCTTTAGCATCCCCCGGCGGCCCTGCCGCCGGGGTTCCTTGCTCGACGATCAAGCACAAGGACTGCTTCGGCCTTGCCGGGGAGCGCTTTGATGGACGCTACACTGTCCGAAACAAGTTTCCGCAAAGAAGCCCAGACCGTGCAGATGCCCGAAGAGCCACCGGCCCGGCGGTCCGGCAGGCTCGGCGACGTCATATTCCTCAACCTGACGCGCGGGGCGGCAATCCTGACGCTGCTCCTTCTCGCGGGGATTCTTCTTTCGCTCGTGATCGGCGCGTGGCCGTCGATCCGCGAGTTTGGCCTCAGGTTCCTGTGGACGGCCGAGTGGGATCCGGTGCAGGAAAAGTTCGGCGGCCTGGTCATGATCTACGGCACGCTGATGACGTCTTTGATCGCGCTGATCATCGCCGTACCGGTCAGTTTCGGCATCGCGCTCTTCCTGACCGAACTGTCGCCGAAGTGGCTGAAACGCCCGCTGGGCACGGCGATCGAACTCCTCGCAGCGATTCCGTCGATTGTCTACGGCATGTGGGGCCTGCTGGTCTTCGCTCCCATCCTGTCCAAGTACGTGCAGCAGCCGCTGCAAGCCGTATTCACCGGTGTTCCGGTACTCGGGTCGCTGTTTTCTGGGGCGCCGGTGGGCATCGGCATCCTGTCGGCGGGAATCATCCTGGCGATCATGATCATTCCCTTTATTGCGGCGGTCATGCGGGACGTGTTTGAGGTGACGCCGCCGATGCTCAAGGAATCCGCCTACGGTGTCGGCGCCACGACTTGGGAAGTGGTGTGGCGGGTCGTGCTGCCATACACGAAGGCTGGTGTGGTTGGCGGCATCATGCTCGGTCTGGGGCGTGCGCTGGGCGAGACGATGGCAGTGACCTTCGTCATCGGCAACTTCAACCAGCTCAACAGTCTTTCTCTGTTCGAGGCGGCCAATTCGATCACTTCGGCACTGGCCAATGAGTTCGCCGAGGCGACTCCTGGCCTGCATGAGGCATCCCTCATTTACCTCGGCCTGATCCTTTTCTTCATCACCCTGGTCGTGCTGTCATTCAGCAAGTACCTGCTGTTGCAGTTGAAGAAGCGTGAGGGGTCGAGAACATGATCGCTGTCCCTCAGCCCGCGAGCGCCGACTATCGACTGCCGCTGCACCGGCGTCGCAAACTGATCAACTTCATTGCGCTGGCACTGTCACTGGCGGCGATGGCGTTCGGACTGGTCTGGCTGGTCTGGATCCTGTGGGACACCCTTTGGCTGGGGGTCCAGGGGCTGAGCGCCTCGATCTTCCTGCAGGACACTCCGCCGCCGAATTCGGACGGCGGCGGACTGCGCAACGCCATCGTCGGCACACTCGTCATGGTGCTCTCTGCCACGGCGGTCGGAACCCCCATTGGGATCCTTGCCGGCATCTACCTTGCCGAGTACGGACAGCGGGGCTGGCTGGGCAGCGTGACGCGGTTCATCAATGACATCCTGCTCTCGGCGCCGTCGATCGTGATTGGACTTTTCGTCTATACGATCATCGTGGCGCAGACGCGAACCTTCTCCGCCTACGCGGGTGTGATTGCGCTGGCGTTGATCGTCATCCCGGTCGTGATCCGCACGACCGAGAACATGCTGGCGCTCATTCCGAACGCGCTGCGCGAAGCGACATTCGCGCTGGGCGCGCCGAAGTGGATCATGATCCGGCGCGTGACGCTGAAGGCCGCACGTGCCGGCGTGGTGACGGGTGTCCTCTTGGCACTGGCCCGCATCGCTGGCGAGACGGCCCCGCTGCTGTTCACGGCGCTGTCGAACCAGTTCTTCACCCTGAACATGGGTGAACCGATGGCGAACCTGCCGGTCACCATCTTCAAGTTTGCGATGAGCCCGTTCTCGAACTGGCAACAGATGGCCTGGGTTGGCGTCTTCCTCATCACCGTTGGAGTGCTCGTGCTGAACATCCTGGCGCGGGTGCTTTTCAGACAGAAGCACTAGGAGTTCACCATGCACGCCGCAACGAGCGCGTTGAAGCCGGGCGAGAAGGTCAAGATGACGGTGCGCGATCTGAACTTCTACTACGGGAAGTTCCAGGCGCTGAAGAACATCAACCTGGAGATCCCCGAGAAGAAGGTCACCGCCTTCATCGGGCCCTCGGGCTGCGGCAAGTCGACGCTGCTGCGCGTCTTCAACCGGATGTTCGAGCTGTATCCGGACCAGCGCGCCGAAGGCGAAGTCAACGTGGACGGCGACAATGTGCTCACGTCGAAGGAGGATGTCGCGCTGATCCGCGCCAAGATCGGCATGGTTTTCCAGAAGCCGACGCCTTTTCCCATGTCGATCTACGACAACATCGCGTTCGGTGTGAAGCTGTTCGAGAATCTGTCGAAGTCGGCGCTGGACGACCGGGTCGAGTGGGCGCTGCGCAAAGGCGCGCTGTGGAACGAGGTCAAGGACAAGCTCGGGCAGAGTGGCACGAGCCTTTCTGGCGGCCAGCAGCAGCGCCTGTGCATCGCGCGTGGCATCGCCGTGCGCCCTGAGATCATCCTGTTCGACGAGCCATGCTCCGCGCTTGACCCGATCTCGACCGCGAAGATCGAGGAGCTGATCGACGAACTGAAGTCCGACTACACCGTGGCGATCGTCACGCACAACATGCAGCAGGCCGCGCGGGTGTCCGACTACACGGCCTACATGTACCTCGGCGACATGGTCGAATTCGGTGAAACCGACCAGATCTTCATCAAGCCGAAGAAGAAGGAAACCGAGGACTACATCACTGGCCGCTTCGGCTAGTGCGGCGTTGCGGCGGGGCCGCGGGAGAATGAAATGGGAACCGGTGATCACTCGATCAAGAAGTACGACGAGGAACTCGAGGCCATGCGATCGCGCGTGCTGCAGATGGGCGGGCTTGTCGAGTCGCAGGTACGCACCGCGCTGGACGCCTTCGAGACCGCCGATGTGGAGCTGGCGCAGCAAGCCATCGACGCTGACCGAAGGGTCAACGAGCTCGAGATGGACCTGGACCAGATGGTCAACCATGTGATCGCGCGGCGCCAGCCGACAGCCGGCGACCTGAGGATGATCACGGGAGTCGCCAAGGCAATCACCGACATCGAGCGCATCGGCGACGAGGCGAGCAAGATCGCCCGCGCGGCCAAGTGGGTGCGGGAAAAGGACTCCCACTCGCGGGTCAACCGCATTCCCGACATCCGCCATTCAGGCGAGGCGGCAGTGTCGATGCTGCGTCGTGCACTCGATGCCTTCGCGCGTCTGGACGCCCAGGCCGCGGCGTCGATCATCAAGGACGACCAGGGGGTCGATGATCGCTTCAGGGCGATCCTGCGCCAGCTGATCACCTTCATGA
Source organism: Anaerolineae bacterium (assembly GCA_025454565.1). GTDB lineage: Bacteria > Chloroflexota > Anaerolineae > CG2-30-64-16 > CG2-30-64-16 > JALOOE01. The sequence continues at coordinate 37 of JALOOE010000386.1, read as the reverse complement.
TGGAGGATCCGCGCACGATCTCGGCCAGCATCGACCT
>JALOOE010000385.1 GCA_025454565.1 Anaerolineae bacterium | reverse complement strand
TTGGCGCCCGGTGGCACCAGCTTCGATGCTTACGTCGATTTCGCAGCCCGGGGCCAGCACTTTCGTGCCCTTGTGGAGGCGCTGCCATGAGCGAGAAGCCAACCCGAAATCCCGGCAGCACACGCGCCACTTCGTCGAGCTCTCGCAGCACGACGACCGAGCGGCGGTCCTCGGCGGCGAGCCCACGCACCACCGGCGCTCGACCCTACAAGACCGCGGCCACACTGTCTGCGCCGACCGCGAGCGTCGCCGCCGAGCGCCGCACCCACACATCCGGCCGCAGTCGAGCCACGACCGTAACGGGGGAATGGGACTACCCACTGCTCGCGATCACGGCGATTATTTTGGCCGTGGGCCTGGTGATGGTCTTCAGCGCCAGCTATCCATTAGTCGGTGTCAAGTTTTTCCTGAGACAGATCGCGTGGCTTGGGCTAGGCATCGTCGCACTGATCGTGATGGCCCGGATCCCGTATGGCTGGTGGCAGCGCTTCGCCATCCCGATCATGATCGTGGCGTTGGGCCTGCTGGCCGCTGTGCTGATCTTCGGCGATGATCGGGGCGGTGCGCGACGCACCTTCCTGAGCGGCAGCATCCAACCCAGCGAGATCGCCAAGCTGGCGGTGGTGATCTACGTGTCGACGTGGGTGGCTTCGAAGGGCAAGCACATCGCAGAGTTGAGCGGTGGGCTGATCCCATTCGGCATCATCATCGGGTTGGTCACGTCGTTGATCATCCTGGAGCCGAATTTCAGCACCGCGATCGTGGTCCTGGCGATCGGTATCGCCATCTTTTTCGTCGGCGGCGCGGATGTGAAGCAGTTGGTCGTCGTCGGCATCATCGGCGCCGTGATGCTGGGACTGCTCATGTGGCAATATCAACACTCGTCCGAGCGCATCATGAGCTGGATCAATGGGCTGTCTGACCCGTCGGCTGCCGAGGAGAATGTACGCCGCGCGCTGGAGTTGATGCGCCAACTGGAGCGATTATCTATTTGCCAACATCGGCGCCGATCTGGGCTTGATCGGCCAGATCGTCGTCGTGGTGCTCTTTGCCCTGTTCGGCTATCGCTGCCTGGGCATTGCGCTGAATGCACCGGATAAATTCGGTGCGCTGGTGGTCATTGGCGTCACCACCTGGATCCTGGCCCAAGCGGTCATCCACATGGGAACGTCGTTGGCGCTGATGCCGGCCACGGGTCAGCCGCTGCCGCTGATGAGCTATGGCGGCTCGTCGATGATGTTTTCGATGGCGGCGCTCGGTTTGGTGCTAAGCATCGGTCATGCATCACCGGAGAAGAAGTCGGTCTATGCAAATTTTGCTCTCGGGCGGCGGGACCGGAGGTCACGTGTACCCGATCTTGACGGTGGTGGAAGAGTTGGCGAAGGAGCAAGGACGACAGACCAAAGACGAAAGCGCGATGCCTGATTCCGAAGCTGAGACAGAACGACAGGCCTCGACCGATATTTCGTCCATCGTCCATCCTCCAGCGTCCTCGGTCGCCTTCCGCTACGTCGGTGAAGCGGGTGGGGCCGAGGAAGAGCTCGCCCGGCGCGCCGGCATCCCGTTCAGCGCCATCGAGACCGGCCAGATCCGGGGGCTGGGCCCCAAGGTGGCGGCCGGCAGCCTGCTGCGGATGCGGCGCGGCGCGGTGCAGTGTAGCGCCATTGTGCGCGAGTTCCGTCCCGACGTGGTCTTTTTGACCGGGGGCTACGTGTCGGCGCCGGTCGCTCTGGCCGCCTGGCGAGCGCATGTGCCGATGTTGATCTATCTGCCGGATGTGACGCCGGGGCAATCGATTCAGTGGACCAGCCGGCTGGCCGATCGGGTCGCAGTCTCTTTCCCCGAGGTGGCGCGCTACTTCGGGAGCAAAGCGGTCGTGACGGGCTATCCGGTGCGCACCGACCTGCTCAAGATGAGGCGCTGTGACGCGCGTTTGGCGTTGGGGCTGGCAGACGATCTGCCCGTGCTGGTGGTGATGGGCGGCAGCCGGGGCGCACGCAGCATCAACCGGGCCGTGGATGCGATGTTGCCGAACTTGCTGCCACGCTGCCAGGTGGTGCACATCAGCGGACAGCTCGACTGGCCTGCGGTAGAGGAGGCTGCTAAGCGCGTGCCCGAAGCGTTGGCGGCGCGATATCATGCCTATCCGTATCTCCACGAGATGCCGACCGCGCTCGCTGCCGCCGATCTGGTGGTCGCCCGCGCCGGCGCAGCGACGCTGGGTGAATTCCCGGCTGCCGGTCTGCCGAGCATCCTGGTACCCTACCCGTACTCCGGGCAGCATCAGGACGCCAACGCAGCCTATTTGACCGAGCGAGGGGCGGCGCTGACCTTGCGGGACAACGAGCTGGAAGCCAAGCTGGGATCGACCGTGCTTGAGTTGCTGGATGCACCCGAACGACTGGCCGCGATGGCCGGGGCGGCGAAGGCGCTGGCCCGACCGGATGCCGCGGCGAACATCGCCAGAGAGTTGCGCGGACTCGCCGAGAAGCGTCGCGCACCGAATCGCGCACCGAGGTAGATGCAGAGATGTATCTGTTCATCCTACTGATTGTTGCCACAATCATGACGATTTTCGCCCTGCTTGGCTTGGTGCGCGTCACTCGGGCGTCGGTCTTGCTTTTGGGCATCATGCTGGGCTGGCTGATCTTTCTGAAAGTGTTTGGCGCACAGCTTGTCAAGTTCATCAACGCCGGCTGGGGCTTCATCCGCAGCTCGGCGGGAGTCAGCTCACCGCAGCAGTTGATCGATCCGAGCGATCCGGCCGCCTTCTACTTATTGACGTTCTACTTTGCTATACTGGTCGGCCTAGGCCTGGGATCGCTTAAATCGTTCAGACTGCAGGGCCGGTTCTCGTTCAGTGGCATGTTCCTGGGGCTGATCAACGGCTACATCGTGGCGGCCTATACGGTCGATGTGATTTTTCCGGCATACGCTTTCCTGCCGGTGCCGATTCAGGTGCCTGGCATGACGCCGCAGATTCCGCCGCCCGGCATGCCAACACCCGCTGGCCCCGATGTCTGGACGCAGCTCATGCAGGGCTTGACCAATCTGGCGAGCAACCCGGCTGCACCGGCGATCATCGCGCTGTCCATTCTCGTTTTCATCCTGCTGGCCTCGCGGTTGAGCGGAAAGAAGGGGTGAGCGTATGGGGCCGGTTGAACTCGTCTTTCTCGCGGTTTGGATGGTGTTCGGCGTCATCGGCCTCGTGCGCGGTGTTTGGAAAGAGCTGGGCGTCACTGTCATGCTGTTCATCGGCCTGCTGTTCTTGCAGTTAGTCGCCGGGCCGCTTTCGAAATACTGGGTTGCGTTTCTAGGAGTCTTCACGTCAGACCCGAATACGCAGAAGGTCATCAGCAATATGATCGCCGTGGCGGTGATGCTGATCGTCGCCTTCATAAGCTATCAGGGAGAGGTGTTGACCTATCCGGGCAAGGGTGACAATTGGTTCTTCAGCCTGGGCATCGGCCTATTGAATGGTTGGCTGCTGGCGGGAAGCATCTGGTACTACTTCGACAAAGCCGGCTGGCCGGGTGGTCTTGTGAATCCGCCTTTTTCGCAGTACTACACAACGATGGTCAAGCTACTGCCGCCAGCGGTGCTATCGTGGCAAACCCTGGTGCTCCTGGTCGTGTTCATGATGATCTTGCGGGTGCTGAAATGAGCAACGAACGAACGATGAGCTCTCCGAATCTGCCAGACTGGAGCGACCTGCTGAGCAGGCCGGAGGCGGAGCGCAAGACGGTGCGCATCCACCTGGTGGGCATCGGCGGCTCGGGGCTGTCGGCCATCGCCGAGCTGCTGCTCCAGATGGGTTTCAGCGTGTCCGGCTCCGATCAGCGGCCCAATGACGCCACCGACGAACTGGCGCGCCATGGCGCTACGATCTTTCGCGGCCACCAGGGCAAACATCTCGCTGGCGCCGATCTCGTGCTCATTTCGTCGGCTGTGCCCGACGATAACCCGGAAGTGGCGGCGGCTCGCGCGGCCGGTATCCCGGTCGTGAAACGGTTCGATTTTCTCGGTCCGTTGCTGGAGGGACAACACGGCATCGGCGTGGCAGGCAGCCACGGCAAGACGACCACCACCAGCCTGATCGCGATCATCTTGTTGCGCGCCGGGCTGGATCCCAGCTTCATCGTAGGCGCCCGCGTGCCGGTCGGTCCGGCCGAAGGGATGATGAGCGCCACGGCAGCGGCACGCGCGGGGAAGGGCCCGTTCGTCATCGAGGCCGATGAATACGATCGCATGTTCCTGGGCCTGCGGTTGGAGATCGCCGTCGTCACCAATGTGGATTGGGATCACGTCGACTGCTATCCCACGCCGGTAGCCTTCAATGAGGCATTCCGAGCCTTCGCCGGCCAATTGCCGGAGTGGGGTCTGTTGCTGGTTTGCGCTGATGATGCCGGGGCGATGGCCGTGCGCGATGCGGTCAAGACCGGCGTCACTGTGCGCACCTTCGGCCTGTCGGCGGAAGCCGACTGGCAGGCGCGCAATCTGGCATCAAACGCCAAAGGCGGCCTCGATGCAGAGATCTGGTTCGCAGGGGCGCAGGTGGCATCGCTGTCGTTGTCGATCCCGGGCCAGCACAATGTACGCAATGCACTGGCCGCGATCGCGGTGGCGCATTGGCACGGCATCCGGCCGGCCAGGGCCGCGAAGATGCTGTCCGACTTCACCGGCGCCGGACGGCGCTTCGAGTTGGTCGGTGAGGCGGGCGGTGTGACGGTCATCGACGACTACGCTCACCACCCG
>JALOOE010000384.1 GCA_025454565.1 Anaerolineae bacterium | reverse complement strand
GCGTAGGCGTTCGGATCGCGGCCCTGCACCTGGAATATGCCGGGCGAGGTCGGGCTGGAGGGGATGCCGGTGCTGATCGGCCAGTCCCATTTGAGCTTGCCATCCTCAAAAGCCTGCATTTTCTGGTCCTTGATGCTGACGACGATGCGTTTGTTCTCCACGGGTGGCAGCGGGATCATTTCGTCCTGTGACGGGATCACGATCTTCTGCCCGGCTCGTAAATTGTCGCCCGAGCCTGTGTTGACCTGCTGGATCCAGGGATAGGGGATGCCGTAGTCGTCGGCAATGCTGGAGAGTGTTTCGCCGAATTTGACCGTATGCTCCCGCGCGTCGTGGTATACTCGCAGTTTGATCTCGTCGCGGGGCCCCATGATTGCCTTCTTCACGATGGGCAACGTCTCCTGCGGGTTGACGTAACGTCCGACGCCTAGCGTTTGCGACTCCTTCTGCAGCAACTCTTTGAGCCTGGTCTCGTCCACAACCCAGGCGCTGGCGGCCGGATTCTGCGGATCGGTCTCCAGGGCCAACACGCCGCCGATATCCGCCGGGGTGATCTGCCAGGCAAGCTTCTCGTCTTTGACGGGGTCGTAGAGTCGGATCGAGATCGGCGCGCCGGCGAGGAGTTGCTGGGCCTGCTCGGCGGCCGCACGCAGCTCGACCACCTGCGGTTGCAGCGGCACCACCGACAGATCGGTCCAGCCGTCAGACAGCACACGCTCGGGATGCTGTTCCAGTCTGGTCAGGCCGCTCGCCAGGTCGACGGCCTGACCGACCGCCGATGGGGTGCTTTCGACGCGCGTGCCGGTGATCTTGAGGGTCGCATCCCGGGCGGGCACTTCGAGCGGCGCGACGAGCGGGCGCAGCGCCGTCACCGCGACACCGGGCTCCAGCTTCCACAACGTCTCGATGGCGGCAGGTGTCTGGGTGCGCAGCAGATCGATCACGCTGGCGGGCGTGCGGCCCTGGCTGCGAGCCTGCTGCACCATTGTGTCCGCGTCGATCTGGTAGCCCAACTGCGTGATAGGCAAGGTCCAGGCGTTACTGCCGGCGTGGACGGTGACGGTCTTGGCCTGCCAGGCTTTCAGGAGGGCGAGTTTCGCCGCGTCAGGGGTCATGCCGCCCAGGTCGATACCCATCGCCGCGACACCGGGCAGGATGGCATCGCTCTTGTACCAGAGGGTCGCGCCCGCGGCCAGAGTCAACTCGCACAGGAAAAGGAGGAGCACCAGGGTCCAAACGAACGCATAGCTGCGGCGCCGAGGCCGTTGTGTCTGCTGAGTCATACCGGCTCCGAATTGAGATCCGCTGCGACCGGGGCGACCGGCCACCCGGTTGGCCCCAAGATGCGGCACGGATCAGTGAACACAAGTCTGGTTCCTGACCGAATTTGGACTACATTATACCATATTCTTGCAAATTGCATCTTTGCCACTTGACACAGCCGATATCTGTACTATGCTTGGGGCAGTCATCCGAGGAGGGCATCCCATGCACGATGGCGGCTGGTGGTCATTCATCCGGTACGATGAGCAGCAGGATCGCCCGGAGGTCAGTTGGGCGTTGATCAAGCGCGCGGCGGCCTACGGCCGGCCCTACGCGGCCGGCATCGGGATAATGCTGGCCGCGATCCTCCTGATCAGCTTCCTGAGCCTGATCCCGCCGCTGCTCATCCGTGCGCTCATCGACACGGCGATCCCCCAATCGAACGTGCCGCTGTTGGTCGCGCTCTCGCTCGGCATGGTCGCCATCCCGCTGATCACCGGCCTGCTCGGCATCGTGCAGCGCTATTTCAACGCCTCTATCGGCGAGGGGGTCATCTACGACCTGCGCGTGTCGCTCTTCAGCCACCTCCAGCGGATGTCGCTGCGCTTCTTCACCAACACGAAAACCGGCGAGCTGATGTCGCGGCTGAACAACGACGTGGGCGGCGCGCAAAGGGCGGTCACGGGTACCATCGTCGATCTGGTCACCAACGTCGTTACTTTGACGATGACGCTGGCGATTATGATCCGTCTGGAATGGCGGCTGACGCTACTTGCGGTCCTCGTGCTGCCGCTCTTCCTCATCCCGGCGCGGCTGTTGGGCCGGCGCGTGCGAGGGGTGGTGCGCGAGCAGATGACGCTCAACAGCGAGATGAACGCCATGATGAACGAGACGCTCAACGTCAGCGGCGCGCTGTTGGTGAAGCTGTTCGGGCGCATGGGCGATGAGGTGCAGCGTTTCAGCCAGCGCGCCTGGCGCGTGCGTCACGCGGGCATCAGGCAGGCCTTCCTCATGCGCTGGTTTTTCCTCATGGTCAGCCTGGTGAGCGCGATCGGCACGGCGTTGGTGTTCTTCGTCGGCGGCCTGCTGGTGATGAACAACGCCGGCTTCACCGTCGGCACCATCGTCGCGTTCACCGCCTACCTGGGCATGCTCTACGGCCCGCTCTCCTCCCTCAGCAACGCGCGCCTCGATTTCGCCACTTCGATGGTCAGCTTCGAGCGCGTCTTCGAGGTGCTCGATCTGCCGGTTGAGGTCCAGGAGCGGCCGGACGCGAGACGGCTGACCGCCGTGCAGGGCGAAGTCTGTTTCGACGGCGTCTGCTTCAGCTATCAGCCGGGCGAGGCTGCGCCGGGCGCGCTGGCGGTGGGCCTGGCCGAGGTGTCACGCTTCGGCTGGGGCGCATCCAAAGAGCCGCCGCCGTTGTCGCAGGAGGGGGGCAAACGGGTACGGGGTACGGGGCGAAAGGTTGAAGGGGGGAAGGTTGAAGGTGAGAAGGTTCAAGGTGAGAAGGTTCAAGGTTCTCGATCCGAGACTTCTCAAAGTAGTGAAGACTCCCTTCAACCTGCCAACCATCAACCTGCCCACCATCAACCCGCCCACCTTCAACCTGCCAACCTTCAACCTGCCAACCTTCAACCCGCCCACCTTCAACCTGCCAACCTTCAACCTTCAACTATTCAACCCGCCACCCGGTCATGGGCGCTGCGCGATGTATCCTTCGCGGTTAAGCCGGGCCAACTGGCGGCGTTGGTCGGCCCCAGCGGCGCGGGCAAGACCACGATCACCTATCTGCTGCCGCGGCTCTACGACCCGACCGAGGGGCGCATCACCATTGACGGTCACGATCTGCGCGAGCTGACGCTGGACGCGCTGGCGCAACACATCGGCATGGTGACGCAAGAAACCTACCTGTTCAACGACACGATCCGCGCTAACCTGCTGTATGCCAGGATCGAGGCGACCGACGCCGAGATGGCCGCGGCCTGTCGCGCCGCCAACATCCACGAATTCATCGCCGGGTTGCCCGAAGGGTACGACACGGTGGTCGGCAACCGCGGCTATCGCCTCTCGGGCGGCGAAAAGCAGCGGCTCGCCATCGCCCGCGTGATCCTCAAGGACCCGCGCATCCTGGTGCTGGACGAGGCCACCTCTTCGCTCGACAGCCGCTCCGAAGCGCTGATCCAGGAGGCGCTTCAACGGATCATGATCGGCCGCACCAGCCTGGTGATCGCGCATCGGCTCAGCACCATCCTGGCCGCCGACATCATCCTGGTGCTCGATCATGGACGGCTGGTGGAGCATGGCACGCATGCCGAGTTGTTGGCGCTGGGCGGGCTCTATGCTACCCTGTACGAGACACAGTTCCGCCACGGGCTGATCGATTTTCCGACGCCTATGGCGCAAGAATCGGAAGCTTGATTCCCAAAGGAGGGCGCAGCACGATGAGTAAGACCGTGGTACACATGATCGGCCAGGCGCATCTTGACCCGGTGTGGCTGTGGCGTTGGACGGAGGGTCGG